>JANMGF010000015.1:0-1718 GCA_031374535.1 Polyangium sp. (in: bacteria) | reverse complement strand
GATGATCTACTCGCTCTTCGCGCGCGCGCTGCCGGACCTGCTCGGCGCGGATGCGCCCACGTCGCTGCGCGAGTCGCTGGCGCAGTACATCCACGCGCTCCGCCTCGGGCCGACGTACAAGGAGCGGCTCACGCTCGCGCTCGCCGTGGGCAAACTCTGCGATCGCGGGCCTGCCGAGGCCATGCTTTGCGCCGAGGTGCTCGGGCGCATCGATGCCTACGCGGCCTCGATGGGCGGCGCGGCCTACGAAGAGACCCCATGACGGAAGCGAACGTCGCGACGACGGACGCAACCCGGCGCGTGCGCGTCGCCCTCGTGGACTCGGGCGTGGACACGTCACACCCGTGGCTCGTGAACGCGCAGATCCATTCGATGCGCGTCGAACGCAAGGGCGAGGCCTACGGGGTCTGTCCAGACGAACCGGTGGATCGATCGGGCCACGGCACCGCGTGCGCGGGCATCATCCACAGGCTCGCGCCGTTCGCCGAGATCACGAGCGTGTGTGTGCTCTCGCCCGAGGGCCGCTGCTCGCGCGACGGGCTGCTCGCGGCCACGCGCTTCTGCGTGCGCGAGGGCTTCGACGTCGTGAACCTGAGCCTCGGCATCGACCTGCCGAAGGGCGCGCCGCTCCGGCCAACCGACTACAAATCGATCGTCGAGCTCTACGAGATCGCCGACGCCGCGTACACGGCCGGCGTCGTGCTCGTCGCGTCGGGGCCCAACGCGTCGGCGTTCCGGACCTACCCGGGTCGCTTCAAATCCCTCATCGGCGTGGGGCGCGCGTCCTCCGAGGATCCGACGTTCTTGAAGACCGAGATCACGGTCGACTACGAGATCCTCGCGCCCGGCAACGACGTGCTCGCGCCGGCGCTCGGCGGCGGCGAGAGACGATGGACGGGGACGTCGTTCGCGGCGCCGCACGTGGCAGCCCACGTCGCGCGGCTCCGCAGGACCCGCGCAGACCTTTCGATCCAGGACATCAAGGCCGCGCTGCACGCGCTCGCGGCTCGGCGGCTCGACACGGGGCTCACGCGTGACGCCTCGGCCCCGCCGCAGATCGATCACGGAGGCGCGTTCTCATGATCCGTCCCCTCGACCCCCTGAACGAAGTCTCCTCGATCGCGAAGCTCCTGAAGAGCGCGCCCGCGGAGGAAGCGCACGCCGAGATGGCGCGTATCGAGGCGCTCGATCTCGACCCGCTGCGAAGCGCCGCGCGTCTCTTCGCGAAAGGCGCGCTCGGCCAGCGGGAAGGCTCGCTCGACGTCGCGCGCACGAGCCTCTCCGCCGCGGCCTCGGCGTTCGCGGACCTCGGTGAGATCCGCGCTGCGCGGATCGCGCGTTGCGAGGCGATCCTCGCGGCGGTGCGGCGCGGGCCACGGGCAGCGTATCGCGAGTCGATCGCCGAGCTCGAGGCGCTCGCCAAGGACGCGGACGATACGCTCGTCGAGGTCGTCGCGACGCACTACCGCGGCACGGCCGAGCGCCTCCTCGGCGACGCAGCCGCGACGCAACGAAGCCTGCTCTGGGCGCTCGAACGCTCGCAGCCGTTCCTCGACGAACGCGCGAAGATCCTGAACTCGCTCGGGACGCTTTACGTGGTGATGGGCGCGCACGGCGCGGCGCGGGATCTGCTGGAGCACGCGGCCGAGCTGCACCACCAGTACGGCGACGTCATCGGCGAGGCGATCGCCTACGGGCAGCTCGGCGGTGCGGCCCTC
>JANMGF010001667.1:0-1508 GCA_031374535.1 Polyangium sp. (in: bacteria) | reverse complement strand
TCGATCCGGGCTTCGTGAACGTGCTCTTCACGCCGTCGAGCGGCGGCAATCCCCAGACGATCCTCCAGGACAAAAATTGCGCGGGCGGCGTCGGCTGGTATTACGACAATCCCGTCGTCCCCACGAAGATCTCCTTCTGCGCGACGACCTGCGACGCCGTACGCAAGGACTTCGGCGGCAAGGTGCAGATTGGCCTCGGTTGCAAGACCGAGGTCAAGTAAAACGCGGGGCACTCACGGGCCCGGATTCGGGCTCGGCGCTTCTCCAGAGGGATCGTGCGGCAGGCTTCCGCGGCGGGAGCGGAAGTACGAATACGGTGTGTAGCGGAGGAAATTCGATACACGTGACGTATAAATGTCCGCCGAACGCTCGATCTGCCGCGCGAGGTGGCTCTTGTCGTTGCCCGTGCGGAGGAGCAAACCCCAGCGCGGGTTCGAGACCTCGCCCGCCGCCTTCGCGAGCGGGGCAATTCGATCATCGAGCTCCGCGATCGACACCTTGATCGCTCCCAGCCGCGCCAGCACCTCGTCGCAGGACGGGGCATCCTCGGGCAAACCATACGTTTTCTCGTGCCGCTGGGCGAGGAGCCGGAGCTGGCAGGCCGCGAGCTCGAGCGCCTCTTTTTCCTCCATCAACGAAGCGAGGCGCGCCTCGTCCACGCGCGACGCATACGCCGCCCGCACCTCGCTCTCGAGCTCCCACAAGATGAGCGCCGTTCGCCATCGCAAGACGCTCTTCGACACCTTCACGTCGCCCCAGATGTGATCCCCCACGTAAAGGATCTCGTCGCCCGAGATCCCGAGCGAGCGCTCCACCTGCGTCGCGTCCCCGCCGAGGTACGAATGGCCCTCCTTGAGCGGCCCGATCCAGGGCCGGAGCAGCCCGTCGTCGCTCACCACCTCGAAGAGCGGCGATTTCTGCATGAAAAAATCGGGCTTGCGGGCCTGCACGATCACCAGGTCGAAGAGCTCCCGCCACCGCATCCCGTTCGGGAGAAAAGGCTCGAATGCATACCGCATCATCGCGTCCGAGTATCCCCACTCGGAGTTGGTGATGAGCAGCAATTTCTTGCCCGCCCGCTGCTGGTCGAGGAGCGCGAGCGGCGCCTCCGGGTCGAGCACCACGAAGCGGTCCGGATCCGCGATGATCTCGGCCTTCATGTGCCCTTCCATGTGCGCCTCGTCGAGGCCACTCTTCACGAGCCTGTAGATCTGCTCGTATCCCGTCCCGGCAGGCATGTCCCCCGCGTCCGCGAGGTCGACGAGCTGGGCGTACATGCACGCCTCGGAGAGCGAAAAGAGCGTGTTCAGAAAGACGAACCGCGGCTCGGCGAGGTCGATGATCGTCCGGGCGTACGCCGTGCGCATCGGCTCGAAATCGAGCAAAACCGTCCCGTGCGTCGCGCGTTTCACGTACCCGAAGCGGTTCACCTTGAGCAGGTTGCCGAGCTCCGTGTCGATGATGAGCCCCCGGATCACGAGCTCCGGGTCGAACGACAGCTCCTCCAC
>JANMGF010001633.1:0-2835 GCA_031374535.1 Polyangium sp. (in: bacteria) | reverse complement strand
CAGATCCCGGTAGCTCTGCACCCAGCTCGCGAACGACGCGCCGATGATCGTCTCCGACGTGGGCCGCACGATGAGCGGCTCCTCGAGCTTCGCCTCGGGATCCGGCACGAGCCCGCCCTCCGGGCCTGCGATGAGGCGGTGGTGCGTCACGACCGCGCACTCCTTGGCGAACCCCTCGACGTGCTCGGCTTCCTTCTCGAGGAACGACTTCGGGATGAACAGCGGGAAGTACGCGTTCTTGTGCCCCGTGGCCTTGAACATCCGGTCGAGCTCGCGCTGGATGTTCTCCCAGAGCGCGTAGCCCCACGGCTTGATCACCATGCAGCCACGCACCGGCGAGCTCTCCGCGAGATCGGCGGCGCGCACGACCTGCTGGTACCACTCGGCGTAGTCCTCCCCGCGGGTCGGGGTGATGGCAGTCTTCGGGGCGTCGTTCTTGGCCACAGCGCGTTCCTCCGCGGCCGCCTCTATCACTTTTCTGGCGAGAGGGCGAACAAGCGGGCCGTCTCCCCCATCCCGAAAACCACGATTCGTGATACCCGTGGCGCGCCTTGGCCCAAGACAAGCCTGAATCTCCTCCGCACCGCGGCCCCCTCATCGCCATCGGCGGCGCCGAAGACAAGGTCGGCGCGCGGAACGTCCTTCGTGAAGTCGTGCGTCACGCGGGCGGCCCGAAGCACGCCCGCATCGCCGTCTTCCCCACCGCCTCCAGCATCCCCACCGAGCTCGCGGGGACGTACGACACGATCTTCCGCGAGCTCGGCGCCGAGGTGCACGTCGTGCGGATCGAGACGCGCGCCGACGGCGAGGATCCAAAGACGCTCGCCCTCATGCAGGAGATGACCGGCATCTTCTTCACGGGCGGCGATCAAGGACGCATCGTGACGATGCTCGGCGGCACCGAGCTCGCCCGCACCATCCGCCGCGCGCACCGGAGCGGCTGCGTCGTCGCTGGCACCTCCGCGGGCGCCAGCGTGCTCTGCGATCACATGATCGCGCAGGGCAAGAAGGGGTACGCCCCGCGCCGCGAGCTCGTCATGCTCGCGCCGGGCCTCGGCCTCTCGCGCAAGCTCGTCATCGATCAGCACTTCGCGCAGCGCCACCGCATCGGGCGGCTCTTCTCCGCCGTCGCGATGAACCCCTTCCTCATCGGCGTGGGCATCGACGAGGACACCGCGATCGTGCTGCGCGCCGACAAGAAGATGGACGTGATCGGGCGCGGCACCGTCACCGTCATCGACGGCTCGAAGATCCAGCACACCGACATCCACGAGGTCCCGCGGAACTCCTCCGCGGCGCTGCTCGGCCTGTCGGTTCATGTCCTCACGCAGGGCTGCGGCTACGACATCGACGCCCGTCATCCCTCGTGGCCGACGCGCAAAAAAGACGAGCCTCGCGCGCCGGACGAGACACCCAAGGCCGCGCCGCAAGGCACCGACGAAGGACCTACGGAGGCAACGTGAAACTGCTCGAGACGCGCGTCTACCGCGGACCCAACCTCTACGGCTATCGGCCCGTCATTCGCCTGACCATCGACCTCGAGGACCTGGAGCGGTTCCCGAGCAACACGATCCCCGGCTTCGTCGACAAGCTCCTCGTCGACGTGCCCACGCTGCAAGAGCACGGCTGCTCGTACGGCGAGCCCGGCGGCTTCATCCGCAGGCTTCAGGACGGCACGTGGTTCGGGCACGTCACCGAACACATCGCGCTCGAGCTCCAGTGCCTCGCGGGCACGCCCGTCACGTACGGCAAGACGCGCACTGCGCACCGCGAGGGCGTCTACCACGTCGTCTACAGCTTCGAGGAAGAGTCGGTCGGGCGAAAAGCAGGGGAGCTCGCGCTTCGTTACCTGCAAGGGCTCTTGCCCGACACGTTCGTCGATCACCTGCCGCCCCTCGCGGACCTCAAGGGCGAGATCGAGAACCTCGCGCGCCTCGCGGAGCGGATGGCGCTCGGCCCCTCGACGCGGAGCCTCGTCGACGAGGCCAAGAAGCGGGGCATCCCGACGATGCGCCTCAACAAGCAGAGCCTCGTGCAGTTCGGCTGGGGCACGCACCAGAAACGTATCCAGGCCACGGTCACCAGCGAGACGCGGCACATCGCGGTCGAGATCGCCCAGGACAAGGAGCTCACCAACTCCCTCCTCGAGCGCGCAGGTTTGCCCGTGCCGCGCCAGAGCCGCGCGCACTCGGCCGACGAGGCCGTCGAGCTCGCCGAGCGCATCGGCTACCCCGTCGTCGTCAAGCCGATGGATCTCTCGCACGGCCGCGGCGTCGCGCTGAACCTCACGACCCCCGAGGCCGTACGCGAGGCGTGGGCCAAGGCGTACGACCTCTCGAGTTACGTCCTCGTCGAGACCTTCCAGACCGGACAGGATCACCGCGTGCTCGTGGTGAACGGCGAGGTCGTCGCGGTCTCCGAGCGCGTCCCCGGCCACGTCGTCGGCGACGGCAAAGCCACGATCCGCGAGCTCGTCGATGTCGTGAACAGCGATCCGCGCCGCGGCGTCGGCCACGAAAAGGTCCTCACGCGGATCGAGATCGATCACCAGGCCGAGCGGCTCATGAACCAGGGCGGCGTCACCCTCGAGACCGTGCTCGCCGCGGGCCAGGTCTTCGCGCTCCGCTCGACGGGCAACCTCTCGACGGGCGGCACCGCGATCGATCGCACCGACGTGATCCACCCGGACAACATCGACATCGCCGTGCGTGCTGCGAAGGTCGTGGGCCTCGACGTCTCGGGCATCGATCTCATCTGCGCCGACATCTCGAAGAGCGTACGCGAGCACGGCGGCGTCATCGTCGAGGTGAACGCCGCGCCCGGCTTCCGCATGCA
>JANMGF010001631.1:0-5591 GCA_031374535.1 Polyangium sp. (in: bacteria) | reverse complement strand
CGCCCCGCCTCCCGTGCGCGAGCCGAGGAGGATAAGGAAGGCGGGATCGGGGCGCAAGACCCTCTACGCGGGCATCGTCTTTTGATCCACGCGTCGCCCCGAGGGCGTGGCAACGGCCGTCTTCCGTGCTAGCCGAAAACGTCCCGTGGCAAAGTCGTCCCCTACTCCCGTCCTCGAAAGCCGCTCTGCGCATGTCCCCGTCGGCCCCCGCCTCGAGGCCGTGCTCGAGCTCGCCTATCGAGCACGCCGCCCCGTGCTGCTCGAGGGGCCGACCGGCATCGGCAAAAGCGACATCGTCAAGAAGCTCGCCGAGCGCCTCGGTATCGCCCACGTGGTGCTCGACCTGTCGCTGCTCGAGCCGCCGGATCTCGTGGGCCTGCCCATCATCCAGGACGGTCGCACGCGCTACGCCGTGCCCGACATCCTGCCGCAGGACGGCGCGGGCATCCTGATGCTCGAGGAGCTGAACCGCGCCGAACGGTACATCCAGCAGCCAGCCCTGCAGCTGCTCAGCGCGCGGCGCCTGCACGCCTACGAGATGCCGCCGGGCTGGGCATGTTTCGCCGCGGTGAACCCCGAGAGCGAGGGGTACCACGTGACGCCGCTCGACCGGGCGCTGCGGGCGCGTTTCCTGAGTTTGCCGGTGCGCGCCGACCGCCCGAACTGGCTGGCGTGGGCGCAGGTGAACGACGTGCACCCGGGCATCATCGCCATCGCCCAGGCGCACGAGCGCGTGCTCGACGACGTGCCCCCGCGGACGTGGACCTACGCCTCGCACATCCTGAAGACGCTCCGGCCTGACGAAATCGACAACGTGGGCCTCCTCCGCGACGCGCTCTCGGGGTATTTACCGCCCTCGTGGGTCGAGCTCGTGGTGGCGAGCCGCGGCGCGTGGTCGAGCCGCCTGCCCTTCGACGTCCGCGCGCTCCTCGCCGACTACGACAACCGCGCCGATCTTTCCCGCGCCGTGCGTGGTTTTGCCGAGGCCGGACAGACCGATCGTCTCGACGAGATCACGACGCGCCTCGTGCGCCTGCTCGAAGGCCCGGAGGCAGGCGTCCTCGCGGGCGAGCGGCAGATCACGCTCCCCTCGTTCGAGGCCCTGCTCGCGGATCTTCCCGGTGATCAACCCGACAAACTCGTCGAAGAGCTCGGGCGAAACCCCACCGCGACGTCGCTCATCGACGTGCGCCCCGAGGAGCTTTGCGAGCGTTATGCGGGCAGCCCCGCCCAGCGCAAGATCCATGCGTGGACCGCCGATCCGATGAAACCGCACCGCGTGGGCCTCGCCGTGACGGCCCTGTCCTCGCACCTCGAACGACAAACCAAGCTCGCCGAGGTCAAACGCAGCAACGTGGTGCGCGCGAGCCTCGGCGTCCTCCTGGCCGAATTACCCGAACGATGGGCGCTCGATCTCGTGGTGACGTGCAAGCGTCTCGGCATCACCCCCATTCGTCCAGGTTGATCGCGATGGTCGACCCGGTCCGCGCCTTCCTCGACAATTTCGTGCAAGAGAGCGATTTCGCGCGGCGGTACCCGTATTACGCGGCCGTCCTCGCGAAGATGACGCCCGTCGCCGATCCGTCCGTGAAACGGATGGCCGTCTCCCTTTACGAAGGTCGGTTTTTCCTGCACGTGAACGTCGATTCGTTCCTGCGCGAGCCACAATGGCTGCGCGGCGTGCTCCTCCACGAGGTGCACCACGTCGTCCTCGGGCACCTCTCGCACCCGAAGTTCGCCGATCCTGCCGAGCCGGAGCTGCTCGAGCTCGCCCTCGAAATGAGCGCAAACGAGTTCATCGAGGAGCCCCTGCCCGATCCGATCCTCTGGCAGAAATACACGAGCTTCGGCATTCGCGCGGGGCAAAGCAGCCTCGAACGATACGAGCGGCTCCTCGAAGCGGCGCGGGCCGGGAAATTCACCGCGAAATACGCGCCGGGCGGCGAGACCGTCGACGAACACAGGCTCCTGCGGCGCGCAGCGGGGGCGCCCGGCGCGGTGGAACAAGCACGCATGATCGTCGCGCGGGCCATCGCTGCGGCAGGCGACGTCGGGCCGGAGGGGCCTCCCGAACGCAAGCTCCTCGCGGGAAAGGAGCCGGGGCGGCTCGTGGAGGAGCTCGACGGCGTCCTCGGTCCGCCCGAATGTTTCGTGGACTGGAAAACGGCGCTCCGGATGTTCGCCTCGCGCAGGCGCACGCCCGTGGGCACGTTCGCCCGGCCGAGCCGGCGTTTTCCCTCGCGGATCGGCGAGGTCCCGGGGCGCGCATGGTCGCCGCGGTCCATGGCGCGCCCGCGCCTGCTCGTGGCCATTGACACGTCGATGAGCATGAGCGACGCCGAGCTCGCCGAGATCGCCCGGCAGCTCGTGCTGCTCGCCGAGGAGGCCCGGATCACGATCGTCGAATGCGACAGCGAGATCCAGCGCGTCTACCCCTTCGCCGGCGCGCTCACGAACGTGCAGGGCCGCGGCGGCACGGACCTACGAAAGGTCTTCGCGGAGAGCTTCTGGCGAGCCCATTCCCCCGACGGAATCGTGTATTTCACGGACGGTGAGGGCCCTCATCCCGAGGAGCCGCCGCCCATGCCGACGCTCTGGATCCTCACGAAGCCCCAATCCCTCGCGTGTCCCTGGGGCGAACGCGCGATCCTCGAGCGACGCCGCGTGCGTTAGCGATCCTCGAAAGGCAAGGCGCTCGCTCGACGCGCCGCCTCACGGCGGCCGCGATCCGCACGTCGGCGCGGTGCGCGGCTACGAGGCGAGGCGGCGAATGTCGTCGTACGTGCGGATCCGAACGCCGGCAGTGTCGTCGGATACCAAGGCGCTCACCATGGCCGCGGCGACCTCGCGGGCCTCGATGGGACGGTAGGCGCGGAGAGGACCTACCATGAGGCCCTGCACGGCCCGCGTCAGGGCAATCCCGAAGGCCTCGCCGGTCCTGCGTTCGCCGCGCTCCCCCACGAGCAAGCTCGGACGCAAGATCTCGACGCATTCGTACGAGAGCCCGCGCACGTCACGTTCGGTCTCGGCTTTTACGCGTAGATAAAAATTGGCCGTGACACTGTCCGCGCCAATACTCGACACGATCGCAATGCGGCGCGCCCCCGCACGCTTGCCCAGGCGAGCGACGGAGACCACGTAGTCGTGGTCGACCTTGGAAAACGCTTCCTTCGACCCCGCCGCCTTGATCGTGGTGCCGAGCGCGACGAAGACGTCGTCGACCGCCGGCAAGGGCGAGAGGTCGTCGAGTTTCTCGAAATCGACGCGGATCTCCTGGAGTTTGTCGTGGCTTTTGCCTGTCGGTCTACGCACGAGCACCACGACACGTTCGTACGCCGGGTGTTCGAGCAAGCGCTCGAGGCAACTCCGGCCCACGAGACCCGTCGCGCCCGCGAGGAGCGCGGTTCGCCGTTGCATGGTCATTCCACCTTTCCTTTGCCTTTTCGGAGGATAAATACGGCATAAACGCCGGCGACGACGGCAAACACCGCCGCGAGGACGACCTCAGGGCTGCCGGTCCCGCCAGAGCCGGAGCTTGGGGTGGGGCTCGCGGCGACGGGCGCGGATGCGGAAGGCCGGGCGTCGAGGAGGTTCTGCTCGGTGCCGGCCACGCGCCTCGTCTCGGGATCGGGGTGCGCCTCCGCCACGCGGGCGAGGATTCCCTTGGCGGCAGGGGAAGCGATGCGGCGCAGGCTGCCGAGCGCGGCAAAGCGTAACCCGTTGGGCTCGCGATCCACGGCCCGCCCGAGCGCCTCCACGGCGGCGACGTTGCCTTCGAGGCCGAGGGCACGCGCGGCTGCGACGGCGGCGTCACGCTCGCCTTTCTCGAGGATCGACACGAGCTCGGCCGTCACCGCCGGAACGAAGGCGCGGGCCGCGGCAGCGCGGATGACCTGCTCGCGATCGTTCGGAGACGCCGAGCGAAGAAGCGAGACCCAGCGCGACCCGACCTCGACGAGCTTGCGTCGCTCGAGCTCCATGAGCAGCCCCACGCGTACCGTCGCGGGCCTCGATCCGTCGTCGATGAGCGCGGCGATCGTGGGCACGTCGGCCTCGCCGATCAGGGGCGCGGCGCCGGCGAGCGTGAGATCCCGGAGCGCAAAGCCCGCGATCTTGGTCTCCGGGGAGGCGAGCATCGTGAGGGTGACGCGCCCGAGCAGAGCCGGATCGCCGCTCGCCCGCGCGCCCTTGCCGAGCGCGGCGTACGCGCGCGTGGCGTCGATCCACGTCGCCCGCGTGGCCGGCACGAGCACGATCCGATCGGCGATGGCCTCGACCGTTTGGTACCGGGGTCCCGGCTCCTTCGCAGGAGCCTTCGCGTGCTCGAGGAACAACAAGATCTCCTCGCCGACGACGTATCTCTCGTCCGCGTGGCGGTGCGGGACGAAACGGACAGGTCCTTTTTTCGCGTCCCCCTCGCGCAAAAGCTCCACGATCTCGGCCTCGACGGGCGGCAGAGGCCCCGCGCCATGAGGCTCGGGCCCGACACGCTCGATCCGCGCCGTGGCGATGACGTCGGCGGCGCTCGCCATCCGGTGCAACGTGAGCCCGCCCGGGATCGTGTGCGCCTCCGCGAGGGCCGGCGCGCTCGCGGCGAGCACGAGGCCGAGGCGCGCAAGAGCCACGAACATCCGCCTCGCACGGACGATGGAAACGAAACGTGGCGCGCGGGCACGGAGCACAGCGCGAGGCCGCTAGCACGATCAAGGCTTTCGGGCAGCCGCGGAACCTTGCTCCGACGATGGAAACACGTCAGGATCGGGGCCTATCGTTGGGGGCGTATTCCCGGGGCGGGGACAATCGGAGTGAAACCATGACGGAGCCCGAGGGCTTGCAGGACATCGTCGACCAGCTCGAGGAGCGGCTCGACCTCCCGGTCCATCCAACCTACCCGCTGCGTGACCGGGAAATCGTGGGCGTCTGGAGGAAACGGAGCGTCGAGGCGCTCCTCGAGCTCCGCAGCCAGGGCTTCTTCGAGCGCAAGGACGGGCTCGATCGCCCGCTCCACGAGAACCTGCTCGCCGTGGCCGACGGGCCCATCGTGCCCGCGTTCGAGGAGGCGCCCGGACGAACCATCCTTCTCGGCGAGCTCATCCGCAACATCGTTCAGCCAGGCCGCATCACCCAGGGCTTGAAGGGCACGTGCGCGGCGACGTGCGTCGAGATCTACGTGGCCGAGCGGGATCCTGCGGAGTACGCGCGTCTCGTCCGCGGGCTTTTGAGCCCCGAGGGCCGCGTGAAGCTCCGGAGCGGCGAGCCGCTCGTGCGCGACGAGGACGTGCTCGCGCCGGACGAACACGAGTTCCGGAGGAGCCCGGTGAGCCGGATTTTCCAGGTCGCTTGCATGGAGTACGCCTACCCGAACCTCGACTACCACAACGCGGAGGACGGCCAGTTCGAAGGCCTGACCAACACCGGCACGGGCCTGAGCCTCGGCGCGTTCGGCAGGTTGCTCGACGGGATCACGGGGCAGCAGTGGAAGACGCTCTCCGACGAACACGCGCGCATGACGGCGCTCTTCAAGCGCCTCGGCATGGACACGAGCGGGGTGCCGGATCTGCACCGCGACGCGCTCTCGATCATCGAGCGCG
>JANMGF010001688.1:0-1746 GCA_031374535.1 Polyangium sp. (in: bacteria) | reverse complement strand
CCGGGGCAGAGCCCCGGCGCGACGCTGTGCTTCCTCCCTCCCCTCTTGCTCCTTTTTCCTGCTCTTTTTTCCTGCCCCTTTTCCGCCGCGTCGCCCCCCTGTCACGGCCCTGTCACACATCCCCGGTAGGACCGCGATCCTGGACTCACCCGACCGGCAGCAGGCAAAGATCCCCCGTTGAGCGCACCTCTGGCTTTCCCTCCCACGCGCGACCGCGGCGCGCGCTCGCTCGTGGACTTCGCCGTCCCGAAGCTGCTCTTCCTCTGCGTCCTCGGCGCCGTCCTCGCCGCGCTCGGGATCGCCGCGGTCCTCGTCGTGGAGGGCCTCGCGTTCGTCCGGACACTCGAACCGTCCACGCTCGTGCGTGACGTGCGCCTCGGCATCGGTCCGCTCCTCCGCGGCACGTTCCTCACGATGATCGTGGCGATCCTCGTCGCGCTCCCGCTCGGCCTGCTCGCTGCGGTTTACCTGAGCGAGCTCACGAGCCCACGCGCGCGCCGCGTCCTCGAACCGACGCTCGAGATCCTCGCGGGCCTGCCCACCGTGGTGCACGGCGCCTTCGCGGTGGGCCTCCTCGTGCCGGCGCTTTCCCGGTTCGTCCCGGCCCTCGCCGGCCCGAGCGCTCTCTCGGCCGGCGTGGCCCTGGGCGTGATGATCCTGCCGCTCTTCGCCTCCCGGAGCGAAGACGCGATCTTCGCCGTCCCGCAGAGCCTACGGGACGGCGCTTATGCGCTCGGCGCGGGCAAACGCGCGACCGTGATGCGTGTCGTCCTGCCGAGGGCGAGCGCCAGCATCGCAGCCGCGCTCGTGCTCGCCCTCGCGCGTGGTTTGATCGAGGTGATGATCGTGGCGATCGTCGCGGGCAAACCGACGCACCTCGGGTGGGATCTCTCGGCGCTCGATCCGTCGAGCAGCCTCTCGCGCGCCGGCGTCTTCGCGGGCGCCGCGGGGCTCGTGGCCATGGCCCTTCTGCTGGCCGTGCCCGCCTCCGTCGCCGCCGCGTTGTGGCTCGAGGAGTACGCGCCCCGGGGCAAACTCATGTCGCTCCTCGAGAGGACCGTCGTGCGGCTCGCCGCGGCCCCGCCCATCGTGTACGGCCTGCTCGGGCTCGTGATCGTCACGCGTGTCCTCGCCTTCGGGCAAAACGCGTTCGAGGGCGGGGCGATGCTCGCGCTCCTCCTCTTGCCGCGCTTGACCGCGGCCTCGCGCGAGGCCCTTCGTGCGGTGCCCAATTCGCTTCGAGAAGCTTGCCTCGCGCTTGGCGCCGATCGCCTTCGAACGCTGGTCGAGGTCGTCCTTCCGGCGGCGATGCCCGGGATCTCGACGGGCGCGCTTCGTTCGCTCGCCCGCGCCGCCGGGGAGACGGCGCCGCTCGTCTTGATCGGCCCGCTCGTGATCGAATCGCTGCCGCTCCAGATCTTCGGCTGGAGCGCGGGATCAGGGTCGACCCCGAACGCCAACGCCTCGACGCTGATCCTCCTCGCGCTCGCCCTCGCGCTCGCCCTCGCCCTCGCCCTCGCCCTCCTGGCGTCCGTGATCGCGACACGCGCGCAGCGGGGATCGACGCGGGCCCTGAAGCTCGGTACGACGGACACCCCGCAATGACCTCCCTCCACGCGCAAGGCGGCGAGCCCCCGGTGAAGATGAAAGCCGAGGATCTCCATGCGTGGTCCGGCGGCGAAGAGGTGATCCGCGGCATCACCCTGCGTTTCGCCGAGCGGCGCGTGACCGCGCTGATGGGCCCCT
>JANMGF010001687.1:0-1766 GCA_031374535.1 Polyangium sp. (in: bacteria) | reverse complement strand
GCGCCTTCGCGGAGGGCCTCGTCGACGAGGGCGCGCATGCGCGCAAGCTCGGCGGGGCGAGGTTTGGTTTGCAGGGCGGCGCTCGCGAGGCTGCGGAGGGTGCCGTGTCCGGCGAGGGCGGCGACGTGGACGCGGGGCCTCGAGGCGTCGATGTTCGCGAGCCAGGATCCGAACCGTGTGGCGGGGCTCCGGCCGTCCTGGCCAACGACGAGCGTGGTGACGCCCATGGCGAGGGCATATTCGACGTCGCCGAGCGGGTCGCCGTGGGAATGGGCGTCGATGAACCCCGGGGTGACGACGGCGCCCGTGGCGTCGAGGGTACGTAAGGCGCGCACGGAGGGGTCGACCTCGCCGACGAAGGCGACGCGATCGCCGCGGACGAGGACATCGGCGCGGCGGCGAGGTGCGCCCGAGCCGTCGATGACGAGGCCGCCGCGGAGGGCGAGGCGAAAGACCTCGTCGGAGCGGAAGGGCGGAGGCGGAGGCGGAAGCGGAAGCGGAAGCGGGAGCGGTAGCGCTTGCGGAGGCGGGAGCGGGAGCGTGTGCGGAGGCGGTGGCGGAGGCGGGGGCGCTTGCGGGGGCGGAGGCGGCGCCGGGACCGCGGGCGCGGGGCTGCAGGCGGCGAGGAGCGCGAGGAGGGGCGCCGATCGGAGCAGGGGAGGGAGGAAAGAAGGCATTGTCCGTGTGTCGCTTCCGCGCGGCGCAGCATGCCACGGTTGCTCCTGGCAACGCCCCTTTTCGGTTCCTTCCGCGCAAGAGGGGCGTCAATCGGGATACGTGTCGGCTGGTGAGCAGACGGACGGGGCTTAGATTGTTTTTGGCTCCGTTCGACCGTGGACGAGGGGCCTCTCTCGGAAAGGAATCATCCCATGAATGGACATCGCGCGAGAATGCTGGGCGTTGGAATCGTCGCCGGATGCGTCGGGGTCCTGGCGACGGCAGGGACGAGTTTCGCGGAGGGAGAAATCGGGAAAGGCGGCATCGTGCGCCTGCAGGGCGGTGGGCAGAGCAGGATCGGCCCTCAAGGACCGGCGGGGCAGAATGGGGTCAAGGGCGAGCAAGGAGAGCAAGCAGAGCAAGGAGCGCAAGGAGCGCAAGGAGAGCAAGGAGAGCAAGGAGCGCAAGGAGCGCACGGGCCGATGGGTCCGATGGGTCCGATGGGTCCGGCGGGGCTGCATGGGGCCAAGGGCGAGCGTGGCGCGGCGGGTCCGATGGGTCCGGCGGGTCCGGCGGGGCTGCATGGGGCCAAGGGTGAGCGTGGGGCGCCGGGAGCTCCGGGTATCGCAGGGTCGATGGGTCCCAAGGGTGAGCGTGGGGCGCCGGGGCCCGCGGGGTTGAATGGCGAACGGGGGCAGCGGGGAATGGATGGCGCTGCGGGGCAGAAGGGTGAACGAGGGTTTCAGGGGGCGGCGGGGACGTCCGGAATCCTCAACGTCCGTATCGTCTCCGCGTCCCGCGTGGCAGAGCTGGGCCAAAGGACGATCATCGGCGAGGCACTCTGCGACGTCTCCGAGGTCGTTCTCAGCGGCGGTTTCTCGGTCTCCGAGAATACGCAGACCATCAAGGTGACCCAGAGCGCGCCACTCGAAGCAGCCCACGCGCAGAGCAACGGCTGGATCGCAGGCGTGGCCCTCGAGGGGATCGCCGGCAAGGGTCAGAGCATCACGCTCACCACCTTCGCAGTCTGCGCCGAGCTATCCACGCGCTGAGGCGAGGGCGCGCGTTTCTCTTTATCGCAAAGCCGCCGCGCCGGGGCTCTGCCCCGG
>JANMGF010001685.1:0-3571 GCA_031374535.1 Polyangium sp. (in: bacteria) | reverse complement strand
CGATCGGGCGCGCGGGATCGCGTGGAGAGACGAACCTGCACCGAACGAACGGCCTCGGGACGGCTGCCCTGCACGTCCGGCGGGGCCGCGATCGCGTAGACCTGGGCGCTCGGCACGGGATCGGTGATCGGAAAACGCTCGAGCACCGGCGCGTCGGGCTGCGAGGTCAGGGCGAGCGCGCTGATGCCGAAGCGCAGGGCGATCGCGTACTCGGTGACGATCTCCAGCGTGCCCGGCACCTCGGTGTTGTCCGTGTCGAGCTCGACACGCACGAGCTCGACGCGATCGACGTCGCCGGTGACGGCGTTTTGCGGCTCGATGTAGTCGGTGAAGGCCGGGTTCCCCACGAGCGAACGGAGCTCGTAACGCACGCGCGAGATCACGTGCACGGGCCAGCCGCTGCCGAAGCCCTTGAGCGAGCACGCCGTGCCTCCGCCCTGCGACGGCTGCATCGGCACGAGGGGCGTGTTGTCGATCGTCACGGAGATCGTCTCGACGGGGTTGCCCGTCGTGGCAAACCCCTGGATGCGGCCGTAGTAGTCGCTCGTCGGGCCCTCGATGTGCAGGACGCGGCCGACGCGGAAGAGCTCGGCGAGGCGATCGCCGACCTGTCCGGTCTGCGTGAGCGCGGCGAGGCGGCGGATCGCGCGGCTCTGCGGCTGGAGCACGATCGTCGTGCTGCTCGCGCCGGGCAGAGGCGCGCTCATCACGAAGTTTTCCCCCGAGTCGAGGTCGCCCGCGATCGTGATGCGTTCGTTGTGGAGGTCGGGATTGCCTGCATTTTGCGGCAGATCCGGCCGGGCCTCGATGACGACGGGGGCGAGCTGTCGCATGCCGGCGGGCCAGTCGACGAGGTTCGTCTGGGCGCAGATGCGGCGGTCGGTGAAGGGGTTTCGCGTGGTGTTGCGCCCGGCGTGCTCGAGGTCCGTGCCCATGCGGCCGAGGCCCATCGCGACGGCGACCTGCGCGTACGAGATGCGTGCTTCTTCCTGGAAGAGGCGCACGGCGTTCTTCGAGAGGAGCACGGCCGCGGCAGCGACGAGCGCGCCCGCGGCCATCGCGACGAGCAGCTCGACGAGCGTGAAGCCACGTCGCGCGTAACCGCGATTCGCGCGCATCAGTTCGAGGCCTCCTCTTGGCTCACCACGGTCGAGAGGTAATAAAAGCCGTACCGCGTGTCGTTGTCCTCGATGTTCACGGGCGGCGTCGTGCGGCACTCGGTGATCGGCGCGAGATCGCGGCGCCAGAAGACGCGCACGAGGGCGCGGACCACGATCGGGTGCGTCGCGCCGACAAGCGAGAGAGGCTTCTGCACGGCGCGCGCCATCTGCAAGTGCGTGCAGAACAAGCCGTTCGTCGTGACGTCGCCGAGGGCCACGTCCGCGCCGTGGATGTCGGCCACGGGCGAGCTCCAGCCGGGGATCTCGGGCGCGAGCACCCACTGCCCCTTGCCGGGCGGGTTGACCGCGTCGTAGGTGCCGGCCGAGCTCAGCCAGCGCGTCTCGCCGATGTCGGGGATGCCCATCGGATCGTTCCACTGGAGCGCGTCGAGCTTGAGCCGATCGGCCCACGTGGACGCGACCTGCCGTGCGCCGTCGCCGATGCGCGCGTTCGAGTTGCCGATCAGCGCGACCTTCTGCAGCGCGATGACGCCCGTCGCGCCGACGGCGAGGATCGCGAGGGCCATCATCACCTCGATGACCGTGTAGCCCCGGGCGCGGCTCACTGGATCACCCGCGGGAGCCCGAACGACGGGACGAGCACCCGCCGAACGCGGCCGTTGGAGAGGTTTTTCACGGACAGTTTCGCCGCGCCGACCATCTGCGTGAACGTGCCGTTGTTGTACCGGACGAACGCGCTGCGACGCGCGAAGCAGACGTCGGCCGTGTCCTGGCTCGTGTTGTCGGGGCCGAGGAAACCGACGTCGGCGATGTCTTTTTTGTCGGTCGAGGCGAACGCCAGGGTTCGTCGCTCGAGGGCGGGATCGTCCCAGTTGATCGTGTTGCAGCCGCGGGGCGAGACGAGCGTCGGCGTGGGCGTGTCGAGCGCGGCGCGGATCGTCTCGATCTGCACGACGCCGCCGGGCTTGCGGAAGCGCACGACGAACGTGGCGCGCTCGGACGACTCCACGTACCCGCGGCGGTAGATCTCGGCGAGCTGCATGGTGAGCCGGCTCAAGCCGACGTCCCGCATGACGCGGATGAACGCAGGCGACGCGACCGCGGCGAGCAGCGCGATCATGAAGATGACCACGAGCACCTCGGTCAACGTGAAGCCCAGCCGACGCTTGCGTTCCGCCGCACCTGCGGGTCGCGTCGAGGGAAGCCGGCGAGAAGGGAAACGAGCCACCAAGAGGATTGGTAGCAAGCCTCGTGCCCCCGACGCGAGGTTTTCAGGGAGGCCGGGAGCAGGGGAAAGCGCCGACGGCGAAACGGGATCGAAAGGGCGAGCCGCTACGGATTGCGACGCTCTGCAAAAAGGTGCGGGATGTGGCCCTTCGCGCCCGCGCTTGCACCGGTCTTCCGATCGTTGCATCTCGGGGCAACCATGATTCAACGGCACGCGGCTTTGGCCTCCCTCTTCGCCCTCGCCCTCGTCAGCGCTTGCAAAGGGGAGGAGACCCGTGGATCCGCGCCTCCGCCGCCGTCTGCACCTTCGCCGGGCGCTTGCGCGGGCGGTGGAGGCACCTTGTCCGACGCGCAGTCGGCGGCGTTTTTCCCGCGCAGCACGGGGGGCTTTTGCCTCGATCCGAACGGCGGCGACAAGACGTACGGCGAAGGCGGGTCCCTGCCGATCGATCAGATCTGCGACATGTTCGACGGCGAGTGCGAGATCTACAAAGGCTTCGGCGTGCGCCGCGTCGTCGAGCTCCGGTACGTCGACGGGAGCGGGAGCGCGGCGACGATCGACGTGCACCTCTCGAAGTTCGGCACGACCGAAGGCGCATACGCGATGTTCACGAAACGCGTCGTCGGCGACGGGGATCCCGCAGGCGAGGACACGCCGCGGCCGATCGAGGGAGGAGGCGCGGCGGCGCTCGGGCTCGGGACGGCGTACCTCTGGCGCGGCGCGCACCTCGCGGAGATCACGTACAACGACGAGGCCGCGGCCGAGAATGCGATCAAGGCGCTCGGGGACAAACTGCTCGCGCCGCTCGTGAAGGAGATCGGGGGGAAGCTGCCGGGTGAGACGACGCTCCCGCCGGCCGCGGCGGGGCTCCCGGAGGCGAAGCGGTTGCCGCTCGGGGTGCGTGTCGTGACCAAGGATCTCCTGGGGGTCGCGGGCACGGGCGGCGGCGCGTTCGGTTACTACAAGGACGGGGACAAACGATACCGGTTCGCCGTGATGGTGAGCGTGGACGACGAGCAGGCGAAGGACGTGCTCGCGTCGCTCGGCAAGGGGCCCGGGGCGCAGAAGGAGAAGGGGATCGGCGACGGCGCAGTCCGCTTCATGAGCAAGGAAGGCGAAGCACCGGCAGTCGAGTGGATCGTGGCGCGCGTCGGGAGCCGGCTCGTGGGCGTGGGCGACGAGGCGCGCGTGCTCCGGAGCGGGATGACGGCGGACGAGGTGG
>JANMGF010001571.1:0-2697 GCA_031374535.1 Polyangium sp. (in: bacteria) | reverse complement strand
CCGCGGACAAACCAAGCTCGACCTCGCGCTCGAGGCCAACCTCGAGGGCATCGTCGACTTCGCCGGCGTCGACGTGCCCCTGCGTTACACGCTCGCCACGCGTACGCTCGACGCCTTCCAGCCGCAGCAGGTCGTCCTCGGTTTGTCCTTCCAGGGCGTGCCTCGGCTCCGGGCGAACTTCGATCTCGGCTGGGTGAACTGGTCGGCCTACGAAAGCCCGACCCCGAGGACCTCCGCGCACCTCGACGCCGAACCGCCGCCCGGCGTGGGGATCGAGTTGCCCGAGGATCCGAAGCCCGTCGTGATCGTCCCGCCCGCGTTCCAGGACCGCTTCGTGCCCCGCCTCGGGCTCGAGTATGTGCTCGCTTTTGGATCCGAGCGGCGCGTCTCGGGCCGCAAAGATCCCGCCCGGGCCGTCGAGATCCCCTTGCGCGCCGGGTATGCCTACGAGCGTTCGCCCGTGCCGCCGCAGACGGGCCTGACGAACTTCGTCGACGCCGACAGGCACACGATCTCCCTCGGCGTGTGGCTCGCGCTGAACGCGCCTTTTTCCGCCCTCCGCGGCGCGCTCCGGCTCGACGCGCACGCGGCCCTGTCCGTGCTCCCCGAGCGCGTGACGCAGAAGGCGAACCCCGCCGACTTCGTGGGCGACTACCGGGCCTCTGGCACCATGATCGCGGGCGGCGCCACGCTCACCGCCTCGTTCTGAGGGCACGCGCGATGCGCACGGGACACCCGGGTTTCCTCCTCGCCGCTCTCCCCGTCGCCGCCCTGGCCTTGGGCTGCGCCACGCTCGCCGACACGGAGACCGGCGGGGAGAACCTGCCCAACGCGGCCGCCGGACCGTTTCGCGCCCTCCGCCAGGACGAGCTCGGCAATCTCCGCTCGGCCCCGAACGTGATCGAGGACGACGATACCTTCCCCCGCGACCCCGCCCTCCTCGACGTCGACGGCGATCCGACGACGCCCGAGGTCTTCGGTTACTTCGCCGTGAACCCCGAGGTCCCCGGCGTGGACCCCAATCCGGCCGCGCCGCCGGGGGCGATCGTGCGTCATGGCGCGCCGGACGGCCGCTCCTTCGATCGCGCGCCCGTCCTCGTGCTCGCGCCCGAGGCGCCCTGGGAAGGCGGCACCGTGGGGGCTCCCTCGGTCCTCCGCGTGGGCGACGAGGTCTTCCTGTATTACGCCGCGGCGGGCGGCATCGGGCTCGCGCGGAGCCCGGACGGCGCTGCCTTCACGCGCGTGGACGGCCCCGTGCTCGCGCCCGATGCGGCCGGCTGGGAGGCGGGCGCCGTGCCCCGGAGCCCCGGCGTCGTGCGGCTCGAGGACGGCTCGTTCCGCATGTTTTACGAGGTCCCGGGGCCCGGCGACGCGGCTCGGATCGGCGAGGCGCGTTCCGACGACGGCGCCTCGTGGACCCGCGTGGGACAAGGCCCCGCGCTCGTGCCCACGCCATCCAGGGAGGGGGACGAGCCTCCCTACGACGGCGCGTGGGTCGGCGCGCCCGCGCCCGTGCTCGTTCGATCGGCCGAGGGTCGCCCCCTTCTGCGCGTCTATTACGGCGCCCGCGACACCCTCGGGCGCGCCGTGGTCGGCCTCGCCGCGCGGTTCGATCCCGGTAGCTCGGAGCCCCTCCAGCGCGCCGTGAGCCCGGTCTTCGGCAGCGGCGGCTCGCTTGGGCCCGGCGAACCTGGTGTCGTCGTCACGCCCGCGTATACCTTGCTCTTCGCCACGCAGCTCGCCGGCCGCACGAAGAGCGACGCGTATCCCGCCGTTGCAGCCGGTGTGGCGCCCGCTGACGCGTCCTTGCCGCCCCCTTGAAACCCGGCGCGGCCGGGCGCTTCTTTACTTTGAGGCCCTTGCGTGATGTAACGTCGAGGCGAGCCAGAGAGCCCCCTCCCGCGAAACTGGGCCCATGCCCGGTCCGCGGGACCGCCACGGAAGTGAGATGCTGGAAGGAGATCTGATCACGCCCAAACTGCGGCTCTCGAGGCAACTCGGGCAGGAGGGCAAATCGCAGGTCTGGGTGGCCGAGCACGCGGGGCTCGGGAAAAACGTCGCCATCAAGCTGATGGGACGCGTGTTGTCCCGCAACTCCTCGCCGCTCCATCGTTTCCAGCGCGAGGCAGAGGTCGCGGCCAAGCAGATCAAGAGCCCGTACGTCGCGCAGATCCTCGAACACGGCCTCACGAAAAACGGCATGCCGTACCTCGTGATGGAGCTGCTCGAAGGCGAGGACCTCGGCGCTCGTATCGCCCGCACCGGCCCCCTTCCGCCCAAAGATGTCGCGCGCCTCGTCGCGCAGATCGGCAAGGGCCTCGGCAAGGCGCATCTCCTCGGGCTCGTCCACCGGAACCTGAAACCCGGCAACGTGTTCCTCGTGGAATCCGAGAACGGCACCGATTGCGATGCCAAGCTCCTCGATCTTGGTCTTTCGGTCCGCGCGGGTGTCTCGTCCATGGGCCGGACCACGAGTGACGCGACACACATGATCACCCCGGAGTTCATGAGCCCGGAGCAGATCTTCGGCCATGCCCCGAACACTTCGACCGTGCCTGCCGAGAGACGGTCAAACGCGTCACCCACCTTGGGCAGATAGGCGGCCCCGGCCTTGGTCATGGTCAGACTGCGCGGCCGGCGTTCGCACCAAGGCTCGCGCAGGTAGTGCTCCAAGAGCTTGACCTGCTTGGAGATCGC
>JANMGF010001558.1:0-14258 GCA_031374535.1 Polyangium sp. (in: bacteria) | reverse complement strand
CCGGACATCAAGGCGTGCGCCGAGAAAGGCGTCACGGGTGCGGAGAAGACCATCACCCTGTTTTTCATGCTGTTCGGCAGCGGCTCCGTGGTGAACCACGCCAAATGGACGAACACGAAGCTCGACCTCTGGGGGCCCGCCGCGCCGACGAAGACGAGCGTGGTGCCGGGGGACAAATCCCTGGAGGTCGAATTCGCGCGGCCCGCGGACACCGATTACGACGGGATCGTCGTGTATTGCGCCAGGAATGGCGTCCTCTTTCCCAGCGGTGAAACCACGGGCGGAAGCGGCGGCTCTGGCGGAAGCGGAGGCTCCGGCGGAAGCGGAGGCTCCGGCGGAAGCGGAGGCTCCGGCGGAAGCGGCGGCTCCGGCGGAAGCGGAGGCGCGGGCGGAAGCGGAGGCTCCGGCGGAAGTGGCAGCGGCTCCGGCGGAAGTGGCGGCGGCAGCGCGGCGTGCGCGAGCCCGTTCACGGCCGGCCAGAGGCCCGATCCTGCGTGGAAGACTTGCGGCGACGGGACCACGGTCGAGGGGCTCGAGAATGGCGTCGAATACGCCATCGCCGTCGCGGCGCGGGATACACGCGGCAATGTCGGACCTCTGTCCGAGGTCCAGTGCACGACGCCCGTCGAAGTCGATGATTTCTTCGAGGTTTACCAGGGGCTCGGCGGAAAGGGCGGCGGCGGCTTCTGCTCCGTCTCGGCGTCGCCGACGTCCCGGGCCGCGGGGATGTTCGGGGGCGCGCTCGCGTTTTCCGCCTTCGCGCTCGGGTGGCGGAGGCGCGCGCGTCTGCGGAGACGAGGGCGCGGCGCGGGCGGCGAGGGGGCGTCGTGATGGGAGCCAAGATCCTCGTTTCGGCGATGATCGCAGTCGCCGCGCTCCTCGCGGTGGAAGGCGCGGAGGCGCAAACGCGGCGGATTCGCAATTCGAACTGGCGGCAAAGCGACCGCTCGAATGCCAAGCAGGAGGGGAGCCCCCAGCGGTTCGCGTTCGAGCTCCGGTTCGGTCTGTATTATCCGGCCGTCGACGAGGAGTTCGGCGGCGACGGCCCCTACAGCAAGTTTTTCGGGGACAATGGCCGATTCCACGTGGGCGCCGAGTTCGACTGGCAAGCCCTGCGTATTCCCTGGGTCGGATCGTTCGGGCCCGGGATCGGGTTCGGATACACCTCCGCGTCCGGCAAGGCCTTTCGGTCAGGGACCTACGACAATACCTCGCTTGCTTATGACGACAAGCGCGTCGGCGAGACCTCGCTCACCATTCTACCGATGCACCTCTCGGGCGTGCTCCGTTTCGACGAGCTCTTTCGACGCACGGGTTTTCCGGTGATCCCTTATGGCAAGGTCGGCCTTGGGATGGGGCTCTGGTGGGTCGACGTCGGCGATCGAACGGCCCAGATCGGGGAGGGCGCGGACGCGATCCAGGGCCTGGGCATGAGTTACGGCGTGCACTGGGCGCTCGGAGGCATGTTGTCGCTCGACTGGCTGGGTCGCCGCTCCATGGCCGCGCTCGATCAGGAGTCGGGGATCAACCACATTCATCTCTTCGGCGAATGGATGAACCAGAACCTCGGCCTCGGCGCGAACCAGATGCGCGTCGGCACCTCGACCTGGACCGTGGGTATGGTGCTCGAGATGTGACGGGCTTGACGCCGCGCGCGTGCCGGGCGAATGGCTTTCCGTGGGCAGCGATCTCTACGACGTGGGCATTCGATCGTACCGGGAGTGGACGCGCGAGGAGGCCGAGCGGCGCGCGCTCGCTTTCGGGCAGAACATGGAGACGGCGGCGCGGTTCTTCGACGAGGCCGGGCCTTTCGTCGAGGCGCGATTTCACGTGAAGAGCATCCATCCGGACGCGCCGATCGCGTGGGATCACGGCTTCGTGCTCCGGCTCTTCGACGAGGCCGTGATGGAATGTCCGGCGCCCGAGGGCGAGACGTTCGGTTATGAGAACACGCCTCTTGCTCGGGAGATCAAAAGCCTCTGGAAGATGGCTTTCGAGTTCGACAAGAAAAAGAAGATTCCGATCTTCATCGTCGAGGTCGTCGCGAAGGTGGGCGGCTCCGGGCGTCATCACAATCCGATCGGCGATACGGCCGAGATCGTCGCGTTTTTGCCCAAACGCCTCGCGCCGAACATAACGACGCTCGGCCACTTCGAGTCGCGCGCCTGGTCCGGGCCGACCTGGCGGGAGTGTGAGGACGATCCGAGGACCAAAGGCCCGCGCCTCGCGTGGATGCTCCCCCTCCGCCGCGCGCTCCTCGCGGACCCTTTGAAGGTGCTCCCGGAGCCCATCGTGGCGCTCGCGCCCCGCGTCGACGGAGGCGTGTACGCGCTCGGACGGCACGCGCTCGCCGCGGTTTCGCGGGACGGCCAGGCCTCGCAGGTGCTCGAGTTCGGTTCGGCGAGCGGGGGAGCGATTGCGACGTCGATGGCGGTGGATGCCGCGGGGGACGTCTGGATCGGCACGGCCAAGGGCCTGGTTTTGCGGGAGCGTTCGGGCGAACTGACGCGGTTCGGGGCCAAGCAAGGAATCAAGAGCGCGGTAGCCGTGGCGATTGCGCCGGATGGGCGAATCTTCGCGGGTGGAAAGGAGGGGCTTTTCGTCTCCGAGACATCGCGGGGGCCCTGGTCTTCGGTCCATGCAGAGCTCGACGGACAGGATCTCGGATTCGTGCACGTCGCCGAGGACGGCACGATCTGGGCGACGGGCCCGAAGGGCGTGTGGAGGGTTCGTCCGGATGGAACCGCCGAGAAGCTCGGCAAGCGGCAAGGCGTGGACCACGTCGCGCGATTGATTCCGCTTCCGGACGGCGGCGCCTGGGTCGTTCCTCATCAGGGCCCCGTCCTTCGAGTCGCGGCGAGCACCCCGGCCGCGACGCCGTGCCCGATCGCGCAGAAGGTGGCCCCCGAGGGTCTGTGGAACGGGTATGTCCTGAAAAACGGCACGACGAAACTCGTCACCCGATCCAATCACGTGATTCTCCTCGAGGAGGGCGCGGCGCCCGTCTGTTTCGTATTCGAGAATACGTGCGAGGAGCTACGCAAGGAGACGATGTGGACGCCTCACGTCTGCGTGTCGGACGAGGGGGATCTGTACGTCGCGACCGCGGTGGGGCTCTCGATCTCCCGGGCCGAGGATCTCGCGGCGGCGAAGCAGAAGGCGCCGCTCAATGCGGATTTGCCGCATTTTTCGCGTATCGAGTCCATCCTTTTTCGGCCGCAGAGTGGCGGGGCGTCGGGTGGACAAGCCAACGACTTCCATGGGAAAACCGTTGTTCTCACAGGCACGCTCGCGACGATGATGCGCGCCGAGGCGGAAAAACTCCTCGTGGCGCACGGGGCCATTCTTTCGGATTCGGTCGGCAAGAAAACCGATTACCTCCTCGCGGGGAGCAAGGCCGGGAGCAAGCTCGTGAAGGCCGAAAAGCTCGGCGTGAAGGTGCTCGGGGAGGATGCGCTGGTCGCGCTTCGGGTCAAGGAGAATGCTCCATCGCCGGCGAAAGCCGAGGTGAAGGCAGAGAAGCCTTTCGACCGAGCCCAGCATTTTCCGCTCTCGGATCAGCCCGGCGCCCCCACGGGCACGCTCGAGCGTGATCTCATGCGGAACCTGGCTCAATCGAGCGCGGCCGTGACGAAGGAAACGTGGAAGAAGATCCTCAAAAAACATCGAGGATTTCTCGACGAAGGCGGCGCGGGGGGCGTGTTCCATTCGCTCGAGGCGGGGGGACTCGTCCTGGCGGTGTATGCAGGCGCGCCGGGGGGCCAGCGGGACGATCAGGCCAATTTGCAACGCAAGCGGCTCGCAGAGGGCTTCGACGCGAAGAAGGCGCACCTCCCCTGGGCGAGCGGCTGCGGCATGTTCGCCGAGAAGGTAGATTTCTCGGGCGCGAACCTCGGTCACGGAAACTATACGGACGCCTTCATGGCCGGCGCGCGTTTCGACGGGGCCATTCTCGCCTGCTCGGATTTTTCGCGCGCGGAATTCACGGGCGCGAGCTTCCGTGATGCGGATCTGACCGGCGCGGATTTCGAGAATACCGATCTCCGCGGCGCGGACTTCACGGGCGCGAAGCTCGACGGCGCGCGTTTCCCGGGTGCGAAGCTCGACGGCGTGATTGTCTGATGTAGAACGCCACGATTTCCTGATAGAGTAGGACGGATGAAGCGCTCGCTCTCCGTCCTCGTCCGGGTCACGCTGGGCATGGGTCTCGGGCTCGCCTCCGCCGCATGTTCGGGAGGGGCCGAGGAGCCGCTCGTTTGTGCGGCCATCCCACGAGCAGCGGGCGCGCCAAAGCTGCTCGGCGCCGATTGTGATCCGCTGGTGCCGACGCAATGCGGGTATCCATTCCCCTCGAACGTGTGGCTCGAGGACGAGGCGAGCACGGCGACGGGGAAAAGGGTGATGTTCGGGAAAACGACGCTCCCGGTCGCAGCGGGCCACGGGCCCATGGATCCGAAATGGTGGGCGACGAGCGACGGTTTTTCCCCGGGGCAGCCTGCGCTGACACATTTGCCGGGCGCGACGACGACGGGATTGCCGACGCAGGATTCGATCGAGCTTTCGCTCTCGGATATGTCCCCGACCGTGATCCTCGACGCGGAGACGGGCGAGCGGGTGGCGCATTTCTCGGAGCTCGACCGGAGCCTCTTGACGGAGGCGGACGAGGATCGGGCCTTCCTCGTGCGGCCGGTGGTGCGCCTGGGGGACGCGCGGCGGTACATCGTGGCGATCCGGAACGTGGTGGACGCAGACGCCAAGGTCATCGCGCCGTCGCCGGCCTTCCAGGCGCTCCGGGACGGGACGCCGTCGTGTGAGGCTTCCGTGGAGGCGCGGCGAGCGCTCTACGACGATATCTTCGGGCGGCTCGAGAAAGCGGGGATCTCGAGGAAGGATCTGCAAATCGCGTGGGATTTCACGACGGCGAGCCGCGAGAACAACACGGCGTCCCTCGTCGCAATGCGGGACGACGCGCTCACGAAGGTGGGGGCCGAGGGGCCTTCGTACACCCTGACCAGCACGGAGGAGTTCACGGAGGCGCAAAACGCGCGGATCTGGCGGCGGCTCGTGGGGACGATGAAGGTGCCGCTTTACCTGGAAGCGCCGGGCCCGGGTTCGGCGATGGCGCGTGGGGACGACGGTTTGCCCCGGCAAAACGGCTTCGCTGAATACGAGTTCGTGGTGCACGTGCCGCACGCGGCGAAGACGGGCCAGAAGCTCGCGTTGATCCAGAATGGTCACGGCTTGCTGGGCTCGAAGTTCGAGGGGGGCGACGGATACCTCGGGGAGCTCGCGAACCGGCATGGATACGTGGCGTTTTCGGTGGATCTCGTGGGGATGGCCGGGGAGGACGTCTCCCGCATCACGGACGCAATGGTGACCGACGCGGGGGCCTTCCGGAACAGCGTGGATCGTCAGCATCAGGGTATCCTGAACAGCTTGCTCGCGATGCGCATGATGTCGGGTCGGTTCGTGAACGAGCCGCTCTTGCAGGTGAATGGCGAGAGCGTGATCGATCCGGCGCAGCGGTTTTACCGGGGCGATAGCCAGGGCGGGATCTTCGGGGCGACGTACATGGCGCTCTCGACGGACGTGACGCGAGGGCTCGTGAGCGTGCCGGGAATGCCCTACACGATGCTGCTGGATCGGAGCACCGATTTCGGGCCGTTTTTCCTGTTCCTGAAGGGCGCCTACGGGACGGGCCGGAACATCCAACTCGTGGAGGGGCTCATGCAAATGTTGTGGGATCGAACGGAGCCGAACGGATATGCGCCCTACATCCGGGAAAACCTGCTCCCGGGGACGCCGGCGCATGATCTTTTGATCCACGTGGCGATCGGGGACTACCAGGTGACGCCGCTCGGAGCGCACATCCTGGCGAGGGCGGTGGGGGCGAAGAACCTGGGGCCGGTGAACAGGCCGATCTGGGGTGTGGAGGAGGCGACCGCGCCGCTGTCAGGGGCGGCGATCGTGGAGTACGACTTCGGTTTGCCGGAGGCGCCGACGACGAATACGCCGCCGAAGGGGGACGAGGATCCGCATGGGAAGGTGCGGGGGCTCGATGCGGCTTATTCGCAGAGCAACGAGTTTTTCCGGACGGGGGTGATCAAGGCGTATTGTGAGGGGGCTTGTGATCCGGAGTGATCAGGGGGGACAAATTCCGTTGACACACATGTTGTTGTAACATTCCGCGGGCTGAGTACAGGGGTCGAACGGAGCTTTCACGCATGTCTTCTGACCGTCGCCGTCTGGGTCACCGCATTTGCCGCTGGCACAGTCCCCGCCGACAAAGCAAGGGGTTCCAAGTACGCTTGCGCAGGCGCCGCCTCCTGGACAGGCGAGCCCATCTGCGTGAAGGCAGGTTTCCCCTTGGCCGTAGAAGTAATCCTCTCCGTACTTCGGAATTATGTCACACAGGCCCACGCTGCCGCTTACGTTGCACGCTTTGCAGACTTCGGTGCAATCATTGTTGCAGCAGACACCATCCGCACAGTGTTGGGTTATGCAGTCGATACCCTTGGCGCAGGCTTTCCCTTGTGCGCATTGGGCGCAATACAAGCCGCCGCAGTCGACGTCGGTCTCGTCACCGTTCTTCTTGCCATCATTGCACCTGAAGCAGGTATGCGATGGCATGTCACAGAAACTGCAAGGAACCGTACAATGTGCATTCGAGACACACTGGACACAAGAACCAGCTCCGTCGCAGACCTTGCCGCCGTTCGCTGCGCACGCCGTGCCTTTGGCCTCGAACACCGTGGAGGTGTTGCCCTTGCCGTCGCACTGTGACGTCTGGCAGTCGTCGTCGGGCTGCATCGAGAGCGGCGTCCCGGCAGGTGTGAACGTGCGGGTGCAGATCCGAGAGGCGCAGATCCATTGCGCGCACTCGGTTGATTCGCCGCAGTCATCGGCGTTGATGCAACCTACGCACTCTCCGGCGCCATCGCAGACGCCGAGCTGGCAGGGGCTCTGCGGCGCCGCGGGTCGTTGCTCGCAGACATTCGCTTCACACGTCCAGACCGTGCACAGCGGAGGCTCTCCGCAATCGGTTGCCGTGGCGCATGCGCGACAATCAGCGTCGTCGCAGACCTTCTTGTAGTCGTCGATCCCGAGGACGAGGCCACATCCGACGATCGTGCCGGCGAGGAGAAAGGCCAGCGGGATCCGGATGGAGCGCATTGGGTTACCGTCCAGGGCAGGTGGTTACATGGCCTTCAAGGGCCGCACATGCCGTTCGTGCATGTGTTATTGAAGCATTCAACGGCTTGATTGCATGGGTCCCCGGGACCCTTGACGCAGGTCTTCTGGCCGTTGCCGTCAGGGTCAGCACATCGGAGGCTAGCGCAATCACCATTGCCGGCACAGTTAGTATCGAGTGCCTGTAAACAGCTGGCTGCTGCGCTGCAGGCGAGCCCATTGGCATTCAGGCAGGACATTCCATTCCCGTAGGATGGGTCGTCTCCGTATTCATCAATCGGATTGCACTCGCCGAGAAGATCGGGTAGATTGCATGCAAGGCAGGGACCACTGCACTGAGAACTGCAACAAATCCCGTCGGCGCAGACGAGCGCCCCGGTGCAATCTTTCAGCGTGTTACATTGTTGCCCTTGCAGGCACGGAACGCATCGTTCTCCCCCACAATCCAGATCCGATTCGTCCCCATTCCGCACGCCATCCATGCAGCTGAAGCACGTATTCGAGATCGTATCGCAGAAGAGACCACTCGGCCCACAATCCGCATCCGTATTACACTCGACGCAATTCCCCTCGCCGTCGCAGCTCTTCCCATTCCCCACGCTGCAAGCCGTCCCCTGCGCCGAGGGCATGCTCATCACGTTCCCCCCCACGCACGAGGTCATCTGACAGGCCGTCGCAGGGACGTCTCCATCATTGTTGACCGTCATCTCCCCGCCGCTGCCGTCACATTGCATTTCCTTGCAATCACCCGGGATCTGCGCCAGGCGCGGCGTGCCGGAGGGGGAGAAGGTCAGGCTGCACACGGCGCTGTTGCAGGCCCACGGGGCGCAATCGCTCGAGAGGCCACACTGGTCCGGGCTCGTGCAGCCAGCGCATTGACCTTGGACGTTGCACGTAAGCGCGTCGTTCACGCCGCACGGACGGCCCGCCACGATGACGTGCGCGTTCGCCTGGCCCTCACAACCCTCGATCGTACACGGGTCGCCGTCGTCCGGCGCGAGCTTGCAGTCGCCCTTCAGCGCCGCGCTTTCGCCGCTGCGCTCGACGTCCTCCTCCTCGTTCGAGCAGCCAGGGCCCTGGAAGAGGCCAATCACGGCCACGGGCAAAAGCAAGATCCACGTCGCACGATTCGTTCGCCGCATGTCCCGGTCCTCCATTCCCTCAGAACGAGCCGACCACCATGCCGCCCGTCTGGCCTGCGCCAAGAACCGGAACGACGTTCACGCCCATCAGCTTGCGGCCGAAAGGCGTGCGCGGCAGCAAATATAAACCCAGCGTCCCGAGGGCCGCCACGCCCCCGATCACGTACCCGACGACAGCACCGTTCGCATACGCGTCCTGCGACGAGAGCGTGTCCTTGAGCTTGACGCACGCAGCCTGGTTCGGCGGAAAACCCGTCGCGCCACACACGCCGTAGGTGGTCGGCGTGTTCTGCTTCAAGAGCGCGAGCTGCTGGTCCGCCTCGTCGCTCTTGCCGTTCGCCATCATCGTGAGCCCCAAGCCGAGCCCAAGCCCGACCACCGTGAGGCCCGCGCCGCCGATCATGCCGTACGTGCGCCACTTCGGCGACGGCAAAGGCGGCGGCGGTGGCGCTTCTTTTTTCGGCGGATCCGGCTTCACCTCGGGCGCCTTCGCCGCCAGGGGCGCCAGCGCGAACTCCATCTCGCTCTCGGTCGCCGGCGCGACGACGAGCAGCTCCTTGCCCGGATCGAAGCCAGGCTTCTTCACCTCGATCTCGTGGCCACCAGGCGTGATGAAGAGCGGCGCCACGAGCGGGGAACGACCGACCGCCTGCCCATCGACGAGCACGTCGGCCGCCTCGATGTTCACCTTGATGAACAACGTGCCGACCTTGGCCTTCGCCTCGTCGAGCAGCTTCTGCGCCGCCTGCTTCTCGATCGCGGTCGCCGTCTTCGCCTCACGCACGAAGAGCTCGAGGTGCTCGGCCGCGTCGCGCGGCTTGCCGGTCTGGAGCTCCGCCTGGCCGAGGAGGAGGCCGTACGCGGGATCGGGCTTCAGCTTGAACGCGGCGAGCGCCGCATCACGCGCCTTGTCCCACTGGAACGCCTTCACGGCCTTCCTGGCGTCGTCGAAGAGGCGCGTCGACTCCTTCTCGGCCTCCGCCGGCGAAGGCGCCGTGGACACGGCGGGTGCCGCGGGCGCTGAGCTCGCGGGGGCCGCGGCGCCTTTGTCCGGCGTCGTCGCCTTGCCCGGAGCGCCTTGCGCCCACGCGGCCGGCGCGCTGGTCACCACGCCCGTCACCAGCAGGCCCGCCGCCCACCATCGCCCTCGTCGCATCGTCATCGACCCTGCGCTCCTTGCTTCCGCGCGCATTGGACCAAACAAGAGGCCTTTGACTCAAGGGTAAAGTGAACCCGAGGGAACGCGCCGAGCCGGCCGCCGGTGCCGTCCGCATGGAACCTCGGGAAACTAGCTCCCCTTTCCCGGCCGTGTTCCAATCCTGGGATGCGTCGCTCGCTTCCCCTCGCGCTCGCTGGCCTTTTGCTTGGCCCGTTGGCTTCTGCCGAGGAGTCGCCCGCCCCGCGCCCGCCTCCCCCGAGCAAGATCGCGACCGCGCCTTCCCGAGCTCCGGCGCCCGTGAAAAAGGCTCGGCGCGCGAAGACGGCGAAGAGACGCGAACGCAAGGGGCCCGTCGCGAATTACCCGGGTTTTCGGGTCCTCGACGGCGGCGCGAGCCGGGTGTGGGTCGAGATCAGCGAGAAGGTCGCGATCACCGAACACAAGGCCGAAGGGCGGATCGTGTACCGCATGAAAGGGGTCTCGGTGCCCACGCGGACGAACCGCCTGCCGCTCGAGACGATGTTTTTTCCGACGCCCGTCGGTCGCGTGTTGCTCACCGAGCTCGACGACGGAGACGTGGATCTCGTCATCGAGCTGCGGCAGCCGAGCACGCCGAGTCACAAGCTCGTCGAGACGGAGGGCGGCGTGACGTTGCAGGTCGATTTCCCGGCGCCCGAAGCCCCGCCCGCGCAGGCGAAGCGAGCCTCGGCCGAAGGGGCGATGCGCTGAAAGGACGCGCGATCGCCGCGGCGATCGGGGTCGCCGCGTGGATCTCGGGGTCCCCTTCGCGCGGGCAAGAAAAGCCGAGCGTCGAGGGCGAGGTGCGCTTCCGCGCGGACAAGGCGGAGGCGGACGAAAAGCGCGGCGCGGTGGTGCTCGAAGGGGGCGTCGTCGTGACGTACGACCGGTTCCGGCTCACCAGCGAGCGGCTCGCGATCGAGCGGAAAACGTCCGCGGTCGAGATGCGCGGGACGGCGAAGGTCGCGCTTTGTCCCTGCGAAGATCCGCCGGTGTCGGTGGGGATTTCGGGGGCGCGGGCGACGGGGCAGGGGGAGCTCGTGCTGCGCTGGCCGAGGCTCTACGTGGGGCCCGTGCCGGTCTTCGTGTTGCCGTGGCTCTGGCTGCGGCCCGCGGATCGCGTGGGGCTCTTGCCGCCGCGGATCGCGCTGCGGGGCGCGGATGGAGCGTTGATCGGTGCAGGAGCGAGGCTCCCGTGGCGCGGCGCGGATGGGCCGCGCGTGATCGAGCTCCAGGCCGCGGGGTACGTGCAGGGAGGCGTGGAGCTCGGGGCGCGGATCGAGGCGCCGACGGCGACAGGAAAAATCCTCTGGGATCGGCTGCGGCGCGATCGGTTTGTCGTGGATACACATGGGTTCGTCCGGACCGACGCGCGGCCGGACGTGAGGCTCGCCTGGGATCTCGACATGATCCGGGGCGCGCGTGGGCTCGTGGCGACGCCCTTGCTCGCACAGGCGGCGCAGCCCTTCGACACGGGCGCGGCCGAGGTGTCGATGCGTGTCGACCCAGGGCGAGGCGTGGGCGCGATCGTGGGGACCGGGCTCGCCGCGAGGGCGCGACGCGGGGAAGGGCCCATCGTTTGGGGTCCAACGGCTTTCGTGGGAGCAGGAGGCGCGGCGGGGCGACGTGGATCGTGGGAGGCGAACGCGTCGCTCGGGACGTTCTCGGGGGGGGAGGACAAGGGCGCCACGCCGTATGCGCGGGCCGAGGCGGGGATCGAGGTCGCGCCGCGGCTCGGGCCCGTCGCGACGCGGGCGCGGCTCGGGACACGGGCGCGGCTCGCAGGGCCGGAGGGCTTTCCGATGTCGTGGGACGTGGTGGCCGAGGCTCGGGCTGAAGCGCGCCTGTCGCTCGAACGCGTGTTCGCGGCGGCGGAAGGAGAGGCGCCGCTCGTGCACCGGGTCGCGCCTTTGATCGAGGCGCGGGCGGCTGCCGCAGAGGGCGCGGGCGCGTTTTTCCAGACGATACGGCCCACGCTCGGTCCCATGCTGGGGCTCGTCGCGCTGGGTGTGTCGAGCTCGCTGGGACGCGCGTTCGGGAGCTCGATCGAGGCAGAGGCGCGGGGCGGGTTCATGGCGACGAAGGCCGGGACGTCGGCGCTCGGATGGGCGAGCGTGGAGGGCACGCGGGGGCTCGTGAGCGCGCGGATCGAGGCGGTGGCGAGCGCGGGGAGCGTGGACGTTGCGAGCGAGGAAGGCGCAGGTGTCGGCGCGGCGGCGGAGGTGCGCGTGGGAGCCGCGGCCGGGCCTTCGGTCGTGCTCGACGTGTACGGGCGTTCGGCGGGCGCGGGTGCGCTCGCGCGTTCGCTCGGCGGTGGTGGGCTTTTGCTCGGGGATGCGATCGGGGTGGTCCGAGAGCAGGGGCTCACGGTGGGCGCGGGCGCGTCGGCGCCGCTCTCCCGAGCGATGACAGCGACCGGGCGGGCGGACGTGGATCCCCGGACGGGGACCCTCGTCGGAGCGCGTGGAACCCTTGGATACCGGCATTTCGCGGGGTGCGCGGAGGTCCTCCTCGGGTCGAGTTCCCGCGCGGGCCGGCCGGGCGTGGACGTGTGGCTCGTGGTGGACCTCGTCCCGCCGCTCTCGCCTTCGCCCTCGTCGCGTTGACTTGCGCTCGGCCGTTCTGGTTGCGACGATGAGAAGCGACGTGCCGAGCCAGACGACGCAGGACGCGACCAGGACGACGAAGGCCCACGTCATGATCGTCGACGACGAGCCGGCGCTGCGGCGCAGCCTGGCGCGCGTGCTCCTCAACGAGAACTTCGACGTGCTCACGGCCGAGGATGGCGCGGCCGCGCTCACGCTTCTCTCGACGGCGCGCGCCGTGGACGTGGTGCTGCTCGACGTGATGATGCCGGGCGTGGGCGGGATGGAAGTGCTCGCGCGGATCAAGGAGCAACATCCCGAGGTCGAGGTCGTCATGATGACGGCGTTCGGCGACATCGACACGGCCGTCGCGGCGGTCCGGCAAGGCGCCTACAATTTCCTGACGAAGCCGTTCGGGCCCACGGAGACGGTGGCGCTCGCGCTCTCGCAGGCGGCCGAACACAAGCGGCTCGTGGACCGGACGCGTGTGCTCGAGCAGAGGCTCGTCGAGCATGAGCGGTTCGGCGAGCTCATCGGCCGTTCGTCGCGGATGCAGGAGGTCTACCGGATCGCGCTCGGGGCGGCGCCGACGACGTCGACGGTGCTGATCCTCGGGGAGAACGGGACGGGCAAGGAGCTCGTGGCGCGGGCGATCCACCAGCACAGCTTGCGGAGCGACAGGCCGCTGCGCGCGATCAACTGCGGGGCGATCCCCGAGACGCTGGTGGAGACGGAGCTCTTCGGCAGCGTGCGCGGCGCGTTCACGGGGGCGCAGGACAGGCCGGGGCTCTTCGAGCTCGCGGACAAGGGGACGGTGTTCCTCGACGAGATCGGCGATCTGCCGCTCTCGGCGCAGGCGAAGCTCTTGCGAGCGCTGGCCGAGGGTGAGGTGAAGCGCGTGGGCGCGACCGAGCCGAAGACGGTGGACGTGCGGGTCATCGCCGCGACGAACGTGGATCTGAAGGAGCGGATCGCCGCGCAACGATTCCGGGAGGATCTGTATTATCGGCTGGCGGTGATTCCCGTGTATTTGCCGCCGCTGCGGCAACGAAAAGAGGACATCCCTCTGCTCGCGTACCATTTCCTGCACAAGTACGCGCGGCGCAGCGGTCGGGACATCAAGCGTATCGGGGTGGAGGCGCTGCGCCTGCTCCGCGAGCAGCCCTGGCCGGGGAACGTGCGGCAGCTGGAGAACGCGATCGAGCACGCGGTGGTGATGACGCGCGGGGACTCGATCCTGCCTTCGGATCTGCCATTCGGTCGGGACGAGGCGCCCTGGGAGGAAGACGGGCCCTCCGAGGAGCCGCGCGCCTTTTGGGGGGACACGCTCTCGGAGCTCCCGTTCACGCAGGCGAAGGACAAGGCGGCGCTCGCGTTCGAGCGCGCCTACGTGGAGAGGCTCCTCAAGCGCACGAGCAACAACGTGAGCGAGGCGGCGCGGCAAGCGGGGATGGATCGCTCCAATTTCCGCAGGCTCATGAAAAAGGTGCGCAGAGCCTCCGACGACGGCCATTCGCAGGACGAGGACGACTGAGCGGGGCAGAGCCCCCGAGCGTCCGACGAACAACGGTTGCAGCGAGCGGCCCCCTGTGAAAAAAAGCCCGGGTATGGCGCAGAGGTCGATCCGGCGATGGCTCCTCGGGGCCGCCCTTTCCCTGGGCGTCGTCGTCGCCCTTGCCGCGCCTGCGCCCGCGGGGGCCGCCGAAAAGGTCGTTCACGATCTGCGGCAGATCCTGGAGATCGCCGAGCGCAACCACCCGAACGTGCTTTCGGCCCGGGCCAAGCTCTCGCAGGTGCGGGCGCAGCTCGACGAGGCGCACTGGGCGCCCTTCAGCCAGTTCCGCATGAGCGGCGGCGTGGGGCTCGCGCCGACCGTGCTCGGCAACAACATCTTCAGCCCGAACACCGACGTGTCGCTGACGAGTAGCCTCGGGCTCGCCTGGAGGGCGAGCGTCGACGGGGTCGTGCCGCTCTGGACCTTCGGCAAGATCACGAACCTCTGGGACGCGGCCGAGGCGAACGTGCAGGTGAACCAGGCGAACGTCGAGCGAGAGCGCGACGCCGTACGGCTCGACGTGCGCCGCGCCTACTTCGGCCTGCAGCTCGCGCGCGACGGTGCGCTGCTCCTGAAGGACGTGCGCCGCGAGATCAACCGGGCGATCG
>JANMGF010001683.1:0-6657 GCA_031374535.1 Polyangium sp. (in: bacteria) | reverse complement strand
CCTCGCAGGCGTCCATGATCCTGCAAAACGCGATGCTCCTGAGCGCGCTGCGGGCCGACAAGGCGAAGCTCGAGGCCGATCTCGTCGAGGAACAACGTGCCCTTGTCCGCGATCTGGAACTTGCCGGGCCGGCTCGCGATGGCGCCGGTGAACGCGCCTCTCACGTGGCCGAAGAGCTCGCTCTCGATGAGGTTCTCCGGGATCGCGCCGCAGTTGATCGTGATGAAGGGCCCGTTTTCCCGGGTTGATCGCCGGTGGACCTCGCGCGCGATGAGCTCCTTGCCCGTCCCGGTCTCGCCCGTGATGAGCACGCTGATGTCCGTCGCGGCCACCTTCGTGAGCTTGCGGAAGACCTCCATCATGCTCGCGCAGGCGCCGATGATCTCGCCGAACTTCTTGTCCTTGAGCTCGGCCTCGAGCTTCGCCTTGTCGGCCCGCAGCGCGCTCAGGAGCATCGCGTTTTGCAGGATCATGGACGCCTGCGAGGCGAAGATCCCGAGCAGCTCGAGCTGCATGCGATCGAAGAGGTGCTTCACCTTGTCGTTGCCGACGTAAAGCGCCCCGATCACCTCGCCCTGCGAGAGCAAAGGCGCGCACATGACGCTCGACAGCTTCATGGCGATGACGCTCTCGCTGCGGCCGAACTGCGTGTCCGCGAGGGCGTCCGAGACGATGATCGCTCGGCCCGACCCGAGCACCTGCCGCGCGATGCTGTCCGAGATGCTGCCCTGCGCGTCGGTGATCGCCTCGCGCCGCACGTTGCGTGACGCGCGCACGACGATCTTCCGCTCGTCCTCGCGGGCCTCGCGGCGCGCTCCCTTGCCCGGATCCGCGGCCTCCTCGGCGTCCTCGACGAGCAGGAGGAAGCCCTTGTCCGCGTGCGTGACCTCGATGATGTCGTCGAGCATCGCCTCGAGCAGCTCGTCGACGCTGCGCCGGTTGATGAGCTTCTCGCTGAACGCGAAGAGCTTGCGTACGCCGGCGAGCTCGGCCGACACGCCCGGGGTCTCGGGTTTTTCGCCCTCGTCGTCGTCCCTTCGGGCCTGCGTGGCCTCCGAGAACATCGAGAAGCCGAGCTCGACGGATCCGAGGGCAATCCGATCGCCGTGCACCAGGCGCGCGCGACGCTTCTTCTTTCCGTTGATCTGGATGTCGCCGTCGCGATCGAGCTCCTCGAGGACGAAGTCCCGCCCGTCGAAGCTGATCTGCGCGTGGTGATCCGAGAGCCCCGTCCCCGTGAGCGCGACGTCGTTTCCGAGCGCCTTGCCGATCGTCGTGACCGGCTTGTGCACCGGGTACACCCGAGGCGCCCCGCGGGCGGCGAAGTACTTCAATGTCGGCATGGGGGACGGGAGGATAGCGCTTTTGATGCAGCCGTCGGCTCTCGCGGGCGCCGATCGAGGTCGGGGGGCTGCGCTACCGTGATGCGTGTCAGTAAAGCTCACCCATGAGCGAGATCCCTGCGCCGCCCTGCACCGGGGTGATCGTCGGGCCGAGGATTCGCGCGAACTTCGGGTGGTTGCCGAGGCCCGTCACCGGCGGCTGCATCGACTGGCTCTGTGCTTCGGGCGCGCCGATGAGCGCACCACCCGCCGCGCCGAGCAGGGAGAGGACACCCTGGAAGATCAAGCCGCTGCGGGGATCTGAATCCGAGACCGCATAAAACGGGTAGACGAGCGCGGAGACGGCCGCGCCTGCGCCGAAGCCGCCCCACATCCACGCGAGCTGGTTCCACGACGGCGTCCACACCGCGGAGACGCCGGCGCCCGCGACCATGCCGAGGTTGTAGCCGAGGAGGCTGCCGAGGAAGACGCCGTCGTTGGCCCACGCGCTCCACGATCCCGTGCTGCCGCCGCCGCCGAACGCGCCGCCCGCGATGGCGCCCCAGAGCGCCGCGGAGCCGACGAACATGCTCGTTTGCGGGCGGTACCTGGCGCCGTAATGCGAGAGGAAGCCGCCGACGCCGCCGAGGGTCGAGGCGACGACGTGCGCGCGGAAGTACTCCTTCGCGCCCCACTCCTCGCCCGATTTCGCCGTCGTGTACTGGCGTGACCAGATGAGCGCGGCTTCGCCCGAGCCGAGCATGATGCCCGTGGCGATCGCGGAGGGGCGGCCTTCGGGCATCTTCGGTCGGTCGAGGAAAAACATCGCGGTCGGCGCGGCGGCGCCGAAGAGCGCGGGGGCGATGAGCGCGAGGCCAGGGTTTGTCGTCTCCGCTTCGAGATCGATCCAGACGCCGGTCGTCACGCCCCAGGTGATCGACGCGCCGTAGAGGTAACCCATCTCGAGCTTCGTGCGATCCCGCAGCCCCGACATGACGTTCTGCTGCTGCGGGCAGGGCGGTCCATAGGGCTGCTGCACGCAGGACTGTTGTCCATACGGTTGCTGCCCATAGGTTGCTGCCCATACGGTTGCTGCCCATAACCTTGCTGTCCATACGGTTGCTGCCCATACGGTTGCTGTCCGTAGGGAGAAGGCGGAAGCGGCTGCCCGTACGGGTTCGGCTGGTTCGGTTGCGGTTGCGGTTGCGGCTGCGCCGGCTGGCCAAAGGGCGGCAAACCCGGGATCTGCGGGAGCTGCGGGAAGGGCGCGGGCTGCTGTTGCGGCGGCTGGTTCGGATCCGGCTGCGGCGCAGGTTGCTGCGGCACGAGGGGCGGTAGACCCGGGATCGTGGGCAGCGTCGTCGGCAGCGGGAAGGGCTGCGGCGGCGGCGGCTGGCCCGACGGATCGGGGACCGGGTTCTGCGCCGCGGCGGTCGCGGCGGTACCGAGGGAAAGAGCGGCAGCAAGAAGAGTAAACCAACGCGCACGTAACATCGCAGCGGAGAGTCTACACCTTTCCGGCTCTCCTGACTCTTTCCTATACGTCTCCGTCTCGGGCAGCGGCGGGGCCCGAGCGCGTCACTCCTTGCGCAGCGACCGGTTCATGAGATCCACGACGGCCTGGAGCGGGGTCTTCTGCTCGTAAAGCACGCGGTAGACCTCCGTCGTGATGGGCATGTCCACGTCGAGCTTCGCCCCGAGATCGTAGGCGCTTTTTGCGGTCTTGACGCCTTCGGCCACGTGGCCGAGGTGGGTGAGCACGTCCTCGAGCGTCCGCCCGCGCCCCATCTCGTAGCCCACGGTGCGGTTGCGCGAGAGCTCGCCGGTGCACGTGAGGACCAGGTCGCCGAGGCCGGAGAGTCCCGCGAGCGTGAGCGGGCTGCCTCCCTTCACCATCGCGACCCGCGCGATCTCTGCGAGGCCCCGGGTGATCACCCCGGCCCGCGCGTTGTGCCCGAAGCCGAGCCCATCCACGGCGCCCGCCGCGATGGCCACCACGTTCTTCAGCGCCCCGCCGACCTCCACGCCCACGACGTCTTCCGACGAGTAGACGCGCAGCCGCTCCGACGCGAACGCGTGTTGCACCGCGAGCGTCTCCTCCGCGCTTTTCCCCGCGACCACGACGGCCGTGGGTTGCCCCGCGGCGACCTCCTTCGCGAAGCTCGGGCCCGACAGGTACGTCATCCGCGGCTCGGCTGCGCGCCCGAGCTCGTCGACGAGCACCTCGCTCATCAGCATCAGCGAGTCGTTCTCGATGCCCTTCGTCGCGCTGCAAAGAAGCGCGCGTCCCGGGATGTACGGCCTCGCCTCCGCGACCACCCCGCGCATCGCGTGCGAGGGCACGACGACCACCACGAGCTCCGCGCCGGTGAGCGCCTCCTCGAGGTCTCCCGTCGCGCGTAACGTCGGCGGGAGCGGAGCCGAGGGCAGGTACCGCTCGTTGATGCGTCGATCGTTGATCGTGAGCGCGAGGTCCGCCCGGTGCGACCAGAGAAACGTCGGGTTCTGTTTGTCCGCGAGGACCTTTGCGAGCGCCGTGCCCCATGCCCCCGCGCCCAGGACTGCTACCTTCGCCATGAGGCAAAAACGCTATCACCCGCCCGCGCCTGTGCGTATGCACTATTCTCCCGGCCCATGTCCTTGCGTGGTGCGTTCGTGCGCCTTCTCTCCGCCGCTTTCGCGCTCTCCTTCGTGGGCGCGAGTTGTGGCCAGACGTCGCTCGCGGTGATGCCCGGCATCGTCAACGATCCGGGCAACCTCTCGCTGCGCCGCGGCATCTTCTCGTTCGCGCGAGGCCAGATCTGCCGCGAGGTCCAGAAGCGAAGCCTGCCGCTCAAGCTGCGCGAAGAAGATCCGGCGACGGGCCGCTTCTTCCCGATGTCCTGCGCCGCGCAGGAGCTCGCGACGGGCAACCTCTTCCTCCAGTTCGGCGGCTACGGCTACGCCTGGACCAACATCACGAAACGCATCGGCTTCGATGCGAGCGCGGCGGTCGAGTACGACCACGACTTTCTGATGGATGACAGCACGATGTACATCTACTTCCGCGAGCGCTCCACGAGCGCCACGACGTTCGGCTCGCGCCTCGTCGAGTTGCCCCCGCAGGCCCCGACGGTCGGCTTGCCCGGAGGCAGCCCGCAGGGCTTCCTCGACACGGTCGGCGCGGCGATCTTGAAGAAGGAGATCAGCCGAGGATTCACGGTCATCCGTGATCCCGACGGCAGCGTCGATTTTGGCCTCGGCATCGTGGAGAAGGGCAAACGACCGGCGTCGCCGTACGCGGGTGAGAAGAACGGCAAGCTCGTGCTCGCCAACGAGCGCATCGAGGTTCATCAGGGCCAGCGTGATCACGCCGGCCCCTTCGAGGTGAAGGGCAAGGGCCAGGCTCTCTCCCTCAGCGTCGCGGTCGACGGCGCGCCCGCGGTCGACGTCATCGTCGTGCATCGCGGCGTGGGGGATGCCTGGCTCGTGCAGTACACGACGACCGTCGCCCTCGGACCACCGCCTGCGCCGCCCGTTCTGGACGAGCCCGTGACGAGCGGCATGGTCTGGCGACGGACGCTGCCGCTGCCGGCCGGGCAGTACTACGTGGTCTTCGACAACACGGCGGCGGCTGGCAGGACGGCTCCGCCCACGACAGCCGGTGATGACCGCGCTGCCCTCGTGAGTTACGCGGTCGAGGTCGGGTCCGCACCTTGAGCCGCGCGGCGTCGGCCGCCCTTGCCCTGCCCCGGGGCGGCGTATAGAAAGGCTAACCCCTTGGCACCCACGCCGGAAGAACGGTCCCCCGAAAGCTCGCCCGTCCTCGCCAAAGAAGGCGGCGCCGCGGAGGGATCCGATCCGTCTCCCTCGCACGGACCGCACCCCGGTGGCTCCGGACCAGGCTGGATGCGCGGGCTTTTCTACGCGATCTGGATCGTCGGGCTCCCGTTTGTCCTGGCCATACTCGCCGTCTGGCTCTTGACGCCGGCGCCTGGCGACGTCTCGGCCGGAGGGCTCCGTGTGTTCGTCGCGGAGCAGCAGATTCCAGCGGGGATCGTGCTCTTCACGGTCTTCGCGATGCTCGCCTGGCACTACCGCTACGAGCTCCCGCTCTCGGGCGCGATCGGCGTGGGACGCAAGGACATCCCGCCGCAGGCCCGCGCGCGGTACGAGGAGGCGCAGGCGCTCGTCGACGAGACGCGGCGTATCCTCGAGCGGAACAAAACCGAGGTCACCAAGGGGCTTCGGACCGCGGAACGCGAGCGCCTCGAGGAGGCGATCTCCGGGCTCGAGAAGTCGATGAGCGTCGAGAAGTTCGACCTCGCCGCGTTCGACGTGGCGCACGCGCGGGCCGAGCGCGCGGTGGGTGAGCACCTCTCGCGCTGGCGCAAGGGCGAGATGCGCGAGTACGCCGAGTCGATCGGCGTGGCCGTGGCCGTCGCGCTCATCCTGCGCGCGTTCGTGATCGAGGCGTTCAAGATCCCGAGCGGCTCGATGATCCCGAGCCTGATGATCGGGGATCACATCTTCGTGAACAAACTGACCTACGGCCCCCTGATCCCGTGGACGGAGAAGCGGCTCTTCGAGAGCCTGCCCCCCACGCGCGGGGACGTCATGGTCTTCAAGTTCCCGGAGAACAAGGAGCAGGACTTCATCAAGCGGGTGATCGCCGCTCCCGGCGACACGCTCGAGGTGATCAACGGCCGCCCGATCCTCAACGGCTGGCTCGTCCCGCACTGCTACGTCGGCCGTTACGCGAACGAAGGCTGGCTCTACGTCGAGCACCTCGAGGACCGGTCGTACCTCACGCTCTTCGCGCACGACGACATGCACCCGAACGGCCCCGACGAGCCGACGTGCAAGGCGCAAGAGGACTGCGGCATGGGGCAGTCGTGCAAGGCGGGGATCTGCGGCCATCAGCAGGGCCCGTACAAGGTCGCGGCGAACGAGGTCTGGGTCATGGGCGACAACCGCTACAACAGCCACGACTCGCGCAGCTGGCGCGGCGTGGGCGCGGGCGTCCCCTTCGAGAACATCAAGGGCCGCGCGATGTTCGTGTGGATGAGCTTCGCTCCCGGCGGCGGTATCGCGCAGGACAGGCTCTTCGTGAACGTGATGGGTCGGCCGAAGCTCCCCGGCGGGCTTGACGCGTCGCTCCAGACGGGCCTCGACAAGTGCATGCGCGAGCGGCCGCCCGTCTCGCAGACAACCCCGCCTCCCGGCCGCAAGCTGCGTTAACCCATCGCGTCAAGCAGAGCTCGCTCGCGTTGGTGCTTGCGTGTTCGCGCTGCACGACGACACTTGCCGCCGTGTCTTTCGAGGAGGCGCCCAACGTGAGCGACGCGATGCTGGC
>JANMGF010001542.1:0-7596 GCA_031374535.1 Polyangium sp. (in: bacteria) | reverse complement strand
CCTCGTCGACCGACTTGCCGAGACGGCCTTCGTCATGGAATACGAAGCCTTCCGAACCTGCATCGAGCTCGACCCCATGCCCCCGCAGGATCGACGCACGCTCGGCCATCGCCGCGAAACGCTCCGCTCGATCCTCCGCGACCTCGCCCGCGCACGAACAACCACCGCCTTCGCTTGCGACGCGCTCGCGCGGCACCCGAGCCACCGAGCGAAGGCTCCCTGCGACGCGCTCTTGCCATCGCCCCCCACGAAAGCAGCAGCAGCCGCAAGCGTCGAGCCGAACGCATCGTTCCCGGCCGAGCTCCAGGCGCCGACGCTCGGCTGCGACGCACCCGCGCCCTGAAGCGCGAGCGGCCGTGCGGCATGGATTGCCCATCCTCGCCCCCTTTGTCATGATGCGCCGCCCCGCGCCGGGGCCGCCACCCATGACCATCGCCGTCGTCGCCGAAAAGCCGTCCGTAGCCCGGGACATCGCCCATGTGCTCGGAGCGGCGCGAGCCGGCGAAGGGGCGCTCGAAGGCGGGGGATACGTGGTGACATGGGCGATCGGGCACCTCGTGGCGCTCGCGCAGCCGCATCAAGTCGACCCGGCGTGGAAGCGCTGGGACCTGCGCACGTTGCCGATGTTGCCGCCGACCTGGCCCCTCGTGGTGCTCGAAGAGACACGCAAGCAGTTCGAGGTCGTGAAGAAAATCCTGCGCCGCGCCGACGTGGAAGAGGTCGTGTGCGCGACGGACGCAGGGCGCGAGGGCGAGCTGATCTTCCGGTACATCTACGACGCCGCGGGCTGCACGAAGCCGGTGCGCAGGCTCTGGATCTCCTCGCTCACGCCGGACGCGATCCGTACGGGTTTCCGCAAGTTGCGCAGCGGCCACGACTACGACGCCCTGGCCGACGCCGCCCGAGGCCGGAGCCGGGCCGACTGGCTCGTGGGGATGAACCTGTCGCGGGCCTACTCGCTCTCGTTCGGGCACGATTTTTCGGTCGGACGCGTGCAGACGCCGACGCTCGCGATGGTGGTGGAGCGCGAGCAAGCGATCCGCGCGTTTGTCCCGGAAGACTACCTGGAGGTCCGCGCGACGTTCTCGGCCGAAGGCGCGCCGGAGGGGCCGGACGGGCGTTACGAGGGCCTGCTCGTCGATCGTCTGGAAAAACCAGGTGGTCCGGAAAAACCGCGGCGTCTCCCGCCGGACGGCGACGAAGCGGGGCGCATCACGCGTCGGGTGCTCGGGGGCAAAGCGCGTATCGCGAAGGTCTCGGCGGAGACGCGGAGGATGCCGCCTCCGTTGCTGTACGACCTGACGGAGCTGCAACGGCATGGAAACCGGCTGTTCGGCTGGAGCGCGCAGCGCACGCTCGACCTCGCGCAGTCGCTTTACGAGCGGCACAAACTCATCAGTTACCCGCGCACCGACAGCCGGCACCTGTCGACGGACGTTGCGCAGACGTTGCCTGCCGTGGTGAAGACGATCGAGGGGAAGTACCAGGGACTTCTCGCGCAAGGAACGGGGCAAAGGCCGCTCGGGCGGCGCTTCGTGGACGACACGAAGGTGACTGACCACCACGCGATCGTGCCGACGACGACGTCTCCGAGCGCGTCTCTGTCGTCGGACGAGCAAAAGCTCTACGACCTGGTTTGCCGAAGGCTGCTCGGCGCCTGGCACGACGACCTCGTGGAAAGAACGACGACGGTGATCACGGAAGTGACGTCGTCGGGTGAAATCGGGCCCAACGTGGATCGATTCCGGACGACGGGGACCGTCACGGAGCAGGTCGGCTGGAAGGTGCTGGACCTCGGGGGTGCAGGCACGAAAGAGGGGCCGAAAAAACGAAAAAAGAGCGAGACGGACGGCGAGGAAGAATCGGACGAGCAGCCGTTGCCGCGGGGGCTCGCGGAAGGAAAAACCGCGCGGGTGCTGGGGGCCAAAGCGGAGAAAAAGACCACGAAGCCGCCGGCCCGGTTCACGGAGGCGACGCTTTTGACGGGGATGGAGACGGCCGGAAAGGCGCTCGAGGAAAAAGACCTGTCGGACGCGATGAAAGACACCGGGCTCGGGACGCCGGCGACGCGGGCGGCGATCATCGAGACGCTGGTGAAGCGGGAATACGTGATCCGGCAAGGAAAAAGCCTGGCGGCGACGGACAAAGGAATGCTGCTGGTGGACGCCGTTCATCCGCACGTGAAGAGCGCAGCCATGACGGGGGAATGGGAGGCGAGGCTTTCGCGGTTGTCGCGGGGTGAGGGGGATCTGAAGACGTTCATGCGGGGGATCGAGGCCTATGTGAAGTATGTCGTGGGGGCCGTGCAGGATGGGGACGGGAGCGCGGCGATCGAGAATGGGGAGGCGAAGAAGGCGACGTCTCGACAGAAGAGTCCACGCAAGGAGAAGGCCGTCGAGAAGAAGGCTGTGGAGCGGAAGGGAAAGGTCGATCCGGATGTGGTGCCGAGCAAGGCTTCGCAGTTGGGGGCGGCGGTGGGGTCGGTGGTGAATGGGGGATCGATGGGAAAGGCGTTTGGAATGAATGGGCAGGCGTCTTTGCCGCTGGAGATAGAGCGACGGGAGGTGCGGGCGGGGGCGACGCTCGGGGAGATTTTGCGGGAGCGGTTCGGCTTTGCGGATTTCAGACCTTATCAAGAGGCGGTTTGTCGGGCGGTCTCCGAGGGGCAGGATGTTCTTCTGGTGATGCCGACGGGGGCCGGGAAGTCGCTTTGTTATCAGTTGCCAGGGATCGCCAGGCAGGGGACGACGCTGGTGGTGAGTCCTCTGATCGCTTTGATGGAAGATCAGGTGGCGAAGCTCAGGGCGCAAGGGTTTGCCGCGGAGCGAATTCATTCGGGGCGGGATCGGCAGAGCTCACGGGCGGCTTGCGCGGATTATCTGGCGGGGCGGCTCGACTTTTTGTTCGTGGCGCCGGAGCGCCTCCGGGTGCCGGGTTTTCCCGAGATGCTGGCGAGGCGGAAGCCGACGCTGGTCGCGGTGGACGAGGCGCATTGTATTTCGCACTGGGGGCACGATTTTCGGCCGGAGTATCGAATGCTGGGGCAACGGTTGCCCTCGTTGCGTCCGGCGCCGGTGGTGGCGCTGACGGCGACGGCGACGCCGATGGTGCAGGACGATATCGCGCGGGAGCTCGGGCTCTCGAATGCTTCCCGGTTCATCCACGGGTTTCGCCGGACGAACATCGGGATCGAAGTCGTGGAGCTTTCGCCGTCGGCGAGGACGGAGACGGTGCGGAAGTTGCTCACGCCGAAGGAACGAAGGCCGGCGATCGTGTATGCGCCGACGCGGAAACACGCGGAGGAGACGGCGAAGGAGCTGTCGAATCTGGGGGCGGCGGCGTATCACGCGGGCATGGAGGGTGGGACGCGGGATCGAATTCAGACGGCGTTCCTCGGCGGGGAGCTCGAAATCGTGGTGGCGACGATCGCCTTCGGCATGGGGGTGGACAAGGCGAACGTGCGGACCGTGGTCCATCTGGCCTTGCCCGGGAGCGTGGAGGCGTATTACCAGGAGATCGGCCGCGCCGGACGGGATGGTTTGCCCTCGCGGGCGATCTTGATGCATTCGTTCACGGACCGGCGGACACACGAATTTTTCTTCGAGCGTGATTACCCGGATCCGGCATTGCTGTCGGCGCTTTTCGGGGCGCTGAGGATGAAGCCGCAGACGAAGGAGGGGCTCGCGCCGCGGGTGGAGGCGGATCCGGAGAAGTTCGAAAAGGTGCTGGAGAAGCTCTGGATCAGCGGAGGCGCGATCCTCGACGCGGACGGGGGGATCCGGCGGGGAAACGAGGATTTCCTGACCGAATACCTGGCGCAGCGAAAACACAAGCAGGAGGATCTCGCCAAGATCGCCCGGTATGCCGAGGGGCACGGGTGCAGGATGTTGCATCTGGTGCGCCATTTCGGTGATCAGGCGGACGACGGGACGCCGTGCGGGGTATGCGACGTGTGCGCGCCGGACGGGTGCGTGGGAAGGAAGTTCCGCGAGCCGAGCCGCGTCGAGACGGCGGCAATCGAGAAGATTTTGAGCGCGCTCGCCGAGGAGGACGGGCAGCCGATGGGGCGGCTCTACCGGGAGACGTTTGGCGAGTCGCTCGATCGGCGATCGTTCGAGCACCTCGTGAACGGGCTCGTGCGCGCAGGGGTGTGCGAAGTGCACGCGGCCTCGTTCCAGAAGGGCGGGGAGTGGATCGAGTTTCAGCGCGTGTCGCTCACGGATGAGGGACGCAAACGCGGAGGGCCGCCGCCCACACGGTTCGTGACGCTCGACGAGGCGCCGGCGAAGAAGAAAGCGAAGGGCAAGGCGACGACGACGACGAAGGGGAAGCGGGGCGCGAGCTCGAAGTCGTTCTGGGCCTGGAAGGCGCGGCAGAAAAAGGGCTGAGCCGGGGAGCGGCGTGGATCTGTGGCGGCGCGCGGGCACGGTCTGGTAGAGTGCGTCGGTCCATGGCAGGAGGGCAGGCGGGCGCGCGACGGATCGGTCGGTACGCCCTCTACGGCGAGATCGCGTCGGGAGGCATGGCCACGGTCCATTTCGGGCGGCTGCTCGGGCCCTCGGGCTTCGCGCGGACCGTGGCGATCAAGCGGCTGCACCCGCAATTCGCGAAGGATCCCGAGTTCTGCGCGATGTTCCTCGACGAGGCGCGCCTCGCCGCGCGGATCAAGCACCCGAACGTGGTGCCGATCCTGGACGTGATTTTCGAGGACGGCGAGCTCTTGCTGGTGATGGACTACGTGCACGGCGAGAGCCTTTCGCGCGTGCTGCGGACGATGGAGCGGGAGAAGGCGCGGCCGCCACTCAAGATCGTGTCGGGCGTGATGTGCAACGCGCTGCACGGGCTCCACGCGGCGCACGAGGCGGTGGACGAGCGAGGCGCGGCGCTCGGGCTCGTGCACCGGGACGTGTCGCCGCAGAACGTGATCGTGGGCGCCGACGGGACGACACGCGTGCTCGACTTCGGCGTGGCCAAGGCGATGGGCCGCGTGCAGGTGACGCGCGAGGGGCAACTGAAGGGGAAATTCGCCTACATGGCGCCCGAGCAGATCCAGCACGGGAACCTCGTGGATCGGCGCGCCGACATCTTCGCGGCGGCGATCGTGCTCTGGGAGATGCTCGCGGTGCGGAGGCTGTTCAACGGCGACAGCGAGCTCGCGATCCTCGCGCAGGTGACGATGAACGAGATCCCGCCGCTGGAGAAGATCGGCGTGGAGGTGCCGCCCGCGCTCGAAGCCGTGGTGATGCGCGGGCTCTCGCGAAACCCGGCCGATCGGTTCCAGTCGGCGCGGGAGATGGCGAGGGCGCTCGAAGCGGCCGTGGCCCCGGCGTCGTCGTGGGAGGTCGGGGAGTGGCTCGCGGAGGTGGCGCCCGACGGGATCGCGCGGCGCGCACGCGAGATGCAAGCGCTCGAGCACGCGTCGCTGTCGGGCGCGGATGTGCCCGTGGGAGCGACGTCGAGCGACGGCAGCGTGGACGCGGGGAGCGTGCCTTCGGCGAACCGATCGCAGGTCTCGGGGATCGCCCTGCCCCATCGACCGCAGGCCGTTGCCTTGTCCCGATCGGTCGTGGTGATCGCGTCGGCCGTGCTCGTCGCCGCGCTCGGGGCCGCCCTCCTGCTCTGGCTCGACCGTGGGCGCGAGGAGAGAGCAATGGGAGCCCAGCCCGCGACGCCGAATGTCGCCGCCACGACCGCGAAAACCCCGGAGAAGGCGCCCGAGGCCCCGGTCGCGCCCACGCCCCCGGAGCCGGCGGCGTCGAGCTTGCCGGAGCCGACCACGAAGGCCGCGACGACGACGCGCGTGACGAGCAAGACGGCCACCCCGACGACGACAACGACGGCGACGAGCGCAAAAACGGCGCCTCGCGCGGCGGGGTGCAGCCCGCCCTATACCATCGACGCGAAGGGGATCCGCCGCATCAAGCCGGAGTGTCTATGAAGAGCGCACACCTCGCCCTCGTCCTCCTCGCGTCGATTGCGCTGGCGGCTCCGAGCTCCGCGACCACGGAAAAGCAGTGCCTTTCGGCGTACGAGCAGACGCAATCGCTACGCAAGGAGGGCAAATTCACGGCCGCGCGGGAGGCCGCGCTCGCGTGCTCGCACCAGGACTGCCCGCGGGGGGTGCAGGGCGACTGCACGGAGTGGGTCGCCGACATCGAGAAGAGCCTGCCCACCGTGGTGCTCGTGGCGCGCGACGAGAACGGCGAGGAGAGGGCGGACGTGCGCGTGCTCGAGGGCGGGAAGGTCGTGCGCGAGCGGCTCGACGGCAAGTCCGTGCCGATGGATCCAGGCGAACACGAGCTCAGGTTCGAACACGAAGGTTCGTCGCCCGTGACGCGGAAGGTGATCGTGCACGAGGGGGACAAACTCCTGCGGATCGAGGCGTCGTTCGCGAAAACCGAGAAGGCGCCGAGGGGCGAGGAAAAAAAGAGCCACGTGCCCATTGCGCCGCTGGTGATGGGCGGCGTGGGGATCCTTGGGCTCGGCGTGGCCGGGACGCTCGGGCTGCTCGCGCTGTCGGCGAAGTCGGATCTCGAGGCGTCCTGCGCGCCGCGCTGCACGCAGGCGGACGTGGATCCCCTTCGCACGAAATTGCTCGCGGCCGACATCACGGCCGGCGTGTCGCTCGCCATTCTCGCGGCGGGGGCGGTCGTGTATCTCACGTCGAGCGGGGAAGACCCAAAGAAGAGCGCCAAACCCCATTTCGAGTTTGGCCCGACGATCGGCGGAGGATTCATGAGCCTTCGAGGAGCCTTCTGATGAAGACGCACGTTCTTGCCGCGCTCCTCCCCCTCCTTTCGTCCACGCTGGGCTGCTCGGCCCTCGTCGATCTCGACGGGCTCACGGAGGGCGGCCCGAGCCCGCCCGACGGGATGCCCGACGGGAAGACGTTCGAATTCGTGGACGACGCGTTCTTCGGGGAGTTCGAGCGTGGCGCGTACCAGGATACGGAGTGGGCCGGGGATCGGCTGCGGCTCAAGGTGACCGCGCTCGGCGGCACGTTCCGCTCGCAGGTCTTCGACGCGGGGGAGGCCGTCGATTGGACCTCGTTGTCGTGGACCCCGGCGCAGCCTTACCTCAAGGCGTTGCCGGATGCCAATGGCCAGGAAGAGGGGTATGCGTCGGGGGCGGCCGACATGACGGCGAACGTCCTCTTGCTCCACCTCGACGGCATGGGCTTGCTGCTCTCGGGGACCGCGACGCTCGATGATTCAGGCCTGGGAAGCCAGGCATTCCTGAACGGGGCACCAGGCGTGGACCTGGACTTCCAGGAGGGCCCGATCGGGCAGGGCTTGGCGGACAGAATCGATACGCACCTCGGAATCAACGCGGACGGCGGCCAATTCGAGTTCAATAAGGGCGATTTCACCTGGGCCCTGTGGGTCAACACCGCGTCGACCTGCCTGAACAACAAGGTCTTCCTCGGCGCCGACACCAGCGTCGTCGGCCCACACCTCTGGCTCGGCTGCGCGCCGGGGGCCGTTTTCGGTGCTTGCGGCCCCGGCTCGCCCCAGGGACGCGCCGCAGTCGCCATCCAGTCCAATCAGGAATACTCGACGGACGGCGTGCAGCTCTGCGGCACGAGCCAGATCAACG
>JANMGF010001495.1:0-7317 GCA_031374535.1 Polyangium sp. (in: bacteria) | reverse complement strand
CTGAAGACGCACAAAAAAAGGGCGGCGCGCGGGATCTTGACGATCACGCGCGCCGCTAAGACGGCCGGGAGGGCCTCCGATCAGGGCCTCCGATCAGGGCCTCCGATCACGGGAAAATGTCGCGCTCGCCGTAGGCCGCGGCGATGCGCTGGAGCGCGACCGCATACGCGGCGATACGCATCGAGCACTTCTTCTGCCGCGCGATCTCGACGACCTCGCGGTAGGCCCGCTGCATCGCCTTCTCCAGCCGCTCGTCGACCTCCTCGAGCGTCCAGTGCTCCGAGCGCTTGTTCTGCACCCACTCGTAGTAGCTGACGGTCACGCCGCCCGCGTTCGCGAGCACGTCGGGCAGGATGTCGATGCCACGATCGAGCAGGATCTTCTCGCCCTCGGGCGAGCAAGGGCCGTTCGCGCCCTCGGCCACGAGCCGCACCTGGAGCGCCTTCGCCTCCTCGATGCCGATCTGGTTCTCGAGCGCGGCGGGGATGAAGATGTCGGCCTTGATCTTGAAGAACTCCTCGCGGCTGATGGCCTTGCCGCCCGGGTAACCCGCGATCGAGCGGTTCTTCTTGACCCAGTCCTGGAGCTTGTGGGGGTTGAAGCCCTCGGGGTTGTAGAGGTAGCCCGTGTGATCACCGACCGCGATCGTCGAGGCGCCGAGCCGCGACAGGATCAGCGAGGTGAACGAACCGACGTTGCCGAAGCCCTGCACGATGAGCGTCGCGCCGCCGAGCTGGAAGTCGCGCTCCTCGGCCCACTCCTGGATGCAATAGACGAGGCCCTGCCCGGTGGCCTTCTCGCGCCCGAGCGTGCCGCCCACGGCGACCGGCTTGCCCGTCACGACGCCCTTGACCGACTGCCGGAAGAGGCTCCCGACGGTATTCATGTACGTGTCCATGGCCCACGCCATGGCCTTCGCGTCGGTGCCGACGTCCGGCGCCGGGATGTCCGTGTCCGGGCCGATGTTGCCGCCGAGCGCGTGGAAAAACCGACGCGTGATCCGCTGCAGCTCGTCGCGCGAGACCTTGTTCGGATCGAACTTGACGCCGCCCTTGCCGCCGCCGAGCGGCAGGTTCATGAGCGCGCACTTCCACGTCATCATCGCCGCGAGCGCCTTCACGTCGTCGAGCGTGACGCCCTCGTGATAACGAATGCCGCCCTTGTACGGGCCGAGCAGGTTATTGTGCTGGACTCGGTAGCCCTTGAAGAGCTGGATCGAGCCATCATCCATCTTCACGGGGAAGTTGATGATGATCTCGTTCTTCGGCTGGCTCAGGATCGTCTTGATGTACTCGGGCAAATCGATGACGCGGGCGGCCTCGTCCAGATAGCCCTGTACGACCTTGAAGAACTCGTACTTGTGGGGCTTCTCGATGGAGGCCGGCGGGACGCTCACCGATGCGGCAGCGCTCACCGTCTGAGGGTTATCCATGGGTGGGCGTTCTAGTCCGTGCGAAAGCCCAAATCCATTCTTTGTTTCGAGCTTCGATGCGTCATTGCACGACGACACGCGTCATCGTTGGGTCTCGTTTCGCGAAAAAATTGCCATTGTGCGACGCGGCATCACATCCGCATCCCGAGCCCAGCGGGATCGACGTGATCAAGGACGGGGCCAGAACCAGAGGATGTAGATGTATGTGAACGTCCCCGTCACCATGAGTGCGTCCACGCGGTCGAGGATGCCGCCGTGCCCAGGGACGATGCCGCCGGAGTCCTTGACCCCGACCGACCGCTTGATCATGGACTCCGCGAGATCCCCGGCCTGGCCGAGCCCGCCCGCCACGATCGCCAGCACGATCGCGTGCTCGAGCGGGAGCGACCGCAGATAAAAGTAGTGCCCCACGAGGGCCCCGACGACAGCCGCCGCGAGACCGCCGATCGCGCCCTCGACCGTCTTCTTGGGGCTGACGGCTTCGTAGAGCTTGTGTTTGCCCAGGAACCGGCCCGCGAAGTACGCGCCCGTGTCGCTGAACCACGAGAGCGCGAGCGCGAGCACGACGAACCCCGGCCCCGAATCGCCCCCGTCGCGCCGGAGAAGAGCGATCGAGCCGAGCCCACCTCCGAGCCAGAGCGGACCAAACGCCATCGCCGCCGCGCGTAACGCCGAGGTCTCGATCGATCCGAGCCGCGCGAGCGTCACGAAAAGCGCGACCGTCGGCAGGAGGAAAAACATCGTCACGAGCGCGCGCGCGTCCGCTCCGACAAACCAGAACACGGCCATCACGCCGAGCGACAGCACGATGCCGAGGACCTGCGAGACGCGGTCCGTCGCATGCGTCATGCCGAAGAACTCGATCGACCCGACGACGAGCGCGAGCGCGATGAAGAGCGCCCAGCCCCACGCCGGTCCGACGTAAAGCAACGCGAGGATCGCAGGGATGCCGACCAGCGCCGAGAGGAGGCGCGTGACGAGGTTCGAACGGGCCAAGGTCAAACCCTCATCGCCCCGTCGAGGGGCGAGCCAGAGCGCGAAGAACCATGCGTGAGCACACGACCAAAACGCCTCTCGCGACGCTGGTAGCTCGCCAGCGCCTCGAAGAGGTCCTCTTCCGTGAAGTCCGGCCAGAGCACGTCGGTGAACGCGAGCTCGGCGTACGCCGCGCCAAAAAGCAGGAAGTTCGAGATCCGATGCTCGCCGCCCGTGCGGATGATCAGATCCGGCTCGCCGGCGCCCAGGCTCGGCAACCGCGAGGCGATCGCTTGCGTGTCGATCGTCTGTGGGTCGAGCTTGCCTTCGCGCGCCTCCACCGCGAGATCCCGCGCGGCCCGAGCGATCTCCTCTTGCCCTCCGTACGAGAGCGCGAGCGCGAGCGTCATCTTGCGGTTGTCCCCCGAGGCCGAGCGCAGCGGATCGAGGGCGTCCCGCACGAACGGCGGCAGGCGCTCGAGGTCGCCGATCGCCACGAGCCGGATCTCGTTGTCGAGGATCTCGTCCCGCTCCGAGACCAGAAACTCCCGCAAGAGCCCCATCAAGGCGTCGACCTCACCCGTGGGACGCGCCCAGTTCTGCTCGCTGAACGCGTAGAGCGTCAGCGCCGTCAGCCCGAGCCGCCGTGCCGCGCGGACGACCCGCCGAACCGCCGCGCTGCCGGCCTTGTGGCCAGCCTCACGGGGTTCGCCTCGCAGCTCGGCCCAGCGGCCGTTGCCGTCCATGATGATTCCGACGTGGTGGGGGAGGTTGCTAGCGTCTACGTACGTCATCACAGTCTCGAACGCCCGGGGGTTCGGGGCGTAGGACGCCAAAGGCGATCCGTAGCCCCGAGCGCCAACCGCGCGGGGCGCAGTTTCCCCTGTTGACTACCGACTGTCGACTGTTGAGTCTCCCGCCATGAGCATCGGCCTAGGTTTGACCGTCACGCTTCGTGTCCGTATCGGGGCCCACGACGCGCACTACGCGGGCGAGCTCGTCGATGGAGCCAGGATCCTCGGGCTTTTCGGCGATGTTGCCACGGAGTTGTTGATCCGACTCGATGGGGACGAGGGCCTGTTCCGGGCCTACGAGGCCGTCGAGTTCCTCGCGCCCGTTCGTGCCGGCGACTACGTCGAAGCGACCGGCGTCATCACGAAGGTGGGCAACACCTCGCGCACGATGGCCTTCGAGGCACGCAAGGTCATCGCGAACGTGCGAGAGCCAGGGTTGTCGCCTTCGGCTGCCGACGCGTTCGCCGAGCCCGTGGTCGTCTGTCGCGCGCTCGGCACGTGTGTCGTGCCCAAGGAGCTGCAGCGCCGCCCGCGTCTCGTGCTCCCTGCGCTCTCTTCACCAGGGCCCGACCTCGTCGCCAAGCTGCCCGAGCCGCGCCCGATCATCACGCCGCCTCCGCACGTGATCGTGACGCCGCCCGAGTCGCCGCTCGTGCTGACGGCCGCGATCGTGGGCGCGGAGGTGACGCGCGCGCATACGCCGCACCTGCCGATCACCGCGGCCGAGCTCGCGGACGAGGCCGCTCGTTGCCGGGATGCAGGCGCGTCCGTCATTCATCTGCACGTGCGGAACGCCGATGGATCTCCGTCGCAGTCGGCCGAGCTCTTCGGCGAGGCGATCGCGCGTATCCGCGAGAAGACGGACGTCATCATCCAGACCTCGACGGGCGGCGCCGTAGGCATGAGCGTGGAGGAGAGGCTCGGGCCGCTCGCCTGCAGGCCGGAGATGGCCACGCTGAACTGCGGGACGATCAACTTCGGCGACGACATCTTCGTGAACACGCGCCCCGACATCCGCGCGATCGCGAGGCGCATTCGCGAGGCGGGTAGCATCGCGGAGCTCGAGTGTTACGAGGTCGGTCACGTGCACGAGGCGATAGCGCTCCTCAAGGAGGGCCTCCTCGGAGAGCCGCTCCACTTCCAGTTCGTCCTCGGCGTGCCCGGCGCGATCATGCCGAGCGAGGAGGTCGTGCGCTTCATGCGCTCGCAGATCCCCGCAGGCGCGACCTGGGGCGTCGCGGCCGTCGGCAGGCACCAGAGGCCCATGACCGAGCTCGCGATCAAGCTCGGCGGTCACGCGCGTGTCGGCCTCGAGGACAACATCTACCTGGAGAAGGGCGTGCTCGCCGAGGGGAACGCGCCGCTCGTCGCCCGCGCCGCCGCCTTCGCGAAGAGCATCGGCCGCGAGGTCGTCGAGCCCGAACGCGCGCGCGTGCTCCTCGGTATCAACACGGCCGCCACGTGATGGTTCGAGCGCACCGTTTCCTCCTCCTCCGGAAGCCATGACGTCCCCGCGAGGCCCTTTCGTCGATGCCCTCTCCGCGCATGCGCGCTCGCGTGGACCTTTGGTCCTCGGGGTCTTTCTCGTCGCGCTCGTCGTCCGTCTCGTGACGAGCCCCGCGCCGCCCGAACGTAGCGTCGAGGCGGTCGCGGCCATGCTCGGCGCCTCCGTGGGTGGCTCCGTGCGGCCCGAGGACTTCGTCTGGGAAGAGCGCGGCGGCCTGGTGCACGACGCGTTGATCGGTCGTCGCGTGCTTTTCCTGGCCGGGCGTCCGAGCGGCGCCGACCCTACGCCCACGAACGATCTCTTCCGCGCCGAGGTGCGTATCTCGCGCGGCGGAAGGCCGATCGCCGTACGCAGGGTGGTCAACGTGACGGAGACGCCGCGCGGCCACGAGCACGATCTCGTGGCCCACGGTCGATGGGCCGCGTACGCGACGCGCGCGGATGGCCTCGTCCAGGGGATCACGATCCTGGATCTCGCGGGCGACGTGGCCTCGCAGCAAGCACGCACCCGGAGCGAACGTCTACGCGCGTCCGTGGAGAACTGGCTCGGCGAGGGCGCGCTCCGGGGCATCGGGGAGACCGCGGTGCTTTTTGGTGTGCCGCCGAAAGACGCGCGCTTCGAGATCACCGCGGACGCGCTGGTGATGGCCCTCGGCGAGGCTGCGCTTCCGGCCGCGGTGACGCTCGCCGACGCCTCGGTGAACCCGGGACCGCGCGACGAGCACGCGATCTCGGCGCAACGCCTCCCGCACGACGTGACGCCGTGGTCGCCTTTCCTCGAGGAGACGACACGGAAGACGCTCGGCGAGGGGCCCGCGAACCGCGTCGCGCGTGTGCTCACGAGCGCCCGGAGTGCCGCGATCCGCCTGCGTGAATCCACCGCGCCGCCGCTGCCCGAGCTCCCGGCCACGCCGGCCAGCGAGACGCCTTCGGAAGAAGGGTTCCCGCCGCCCCGCGTGGCCACGACCCGCGAGCGGACGTTGCCCGGCGAAGGCCTCTGGATCCCGGCCCCCGGCGTTCATCCCTTGCCGATGAGCACGCCGGAATCCCCGCCGGCCCTCTTCACGACGCTCGTCCGTCCCGACCCCGATCGCCCCCACGCGATCGTGCACCTCGTCGCCATGGACGGCCGTCGCCTCGAGCTGCGTCCCTTGCCCGGCACCCTCGCCCCACGCGCTCCCTCCGGCCTGCGCGGCGAAGGCCGCATCCCGGCCGCCGACGTGCGCACCGCCGTCGCCGTCTTCGCAGGCGGACCCCCCACGAAATCGGCCCCGCTTGGCCTCGTCGTCGAGCGCCGCACCTTCCTCCCGCCCCGCCCCGACGTGCACACGTTCGCCGTCGATCGTTTCGGCCGGTTCGCGCTCGGCCCCTGGCCCTTCGGCGAGGACGTGCCGCAGGCGATCCGCTCCCTCCGACAGACCGGCGCGCCCCTCGTCACGCAAGGCCGCGTCGCCAAGCGCTCCGAGGCCGACGCCTTGCTCCTCGATCGATCGGCCCTCTGCGTGACCGAGGCGGGCCACCTGATCTACGGCTGGGGCGAGGCTCTTTCCGCCGAACTCCTCGCGCGCGCGCTCGTCCTCGCCGGCTGCCGCGAGGCCCTCCCGCTCGCCACGAGCCCGGATCCCACGGGCCTCGCCTTTTTCCCGCGGCCGGACGGAGAGACCTCCACGCGCCTCCACACGGCCGGCATGTCCCTCCTCGCCGAGCGCGCGTGGACGGGCTCGCCCACCGAGCTCGTGTACGTCGTCGTGCGCAAGGCAAACCCCGTGGCACAGCTTCCCGAAGGCGTCACCTGGGCGCCCGATCCCGGCACGCAGCCCGCGCCGACGTGGCAGCCGGGCATCCAGACCGCGACCGTCTCGAAGCTCGGCGCCCAGGTGCGCCTCCTGTGGTTTGCCCCCGAGCGCTTCACCTTCCACATCCGCGCCGGCGACAAGGAGCTCTCCCACCGCTTCGGCGGCGCCTTCCCCGAGGCGATCGCCGACGCCGACAAACCTCGCATCCTGGCCGCGATGGGCCTCGGCACGGCTCGCCGCAAGGGACCGCGGGGCCTCGCGATCGACGGCTCCATCGGCCTGAAGATCGGCCCCGGCGCGGGTGTTCTCACCGTCGCCGACGGCCCCGTACGTGTCGATCACAGCGCGAGCTTCACGCCTACGCCTTCCGTCGACGCGACCGAGCTTCCCCTCATCGCCGATGAAGGCCGCCCTCTCCCCGAGGCCCGTATCGTCGGCTCGATGCGCCCGCGCGCGGCTCTTTGCGCGCTCGACGACGGCGCTGTCCTGGTCGCCTCCACGACCTTCGACACCGACGAGGCCACGACCGAGGCCCTCGTGGACGCCGGCTGCACGCGGGTCGTCGCGCTCGATCGCGGCGCGCATCTGAACGCCTTCGTCCACCGCGCCGGCGGCCCGAGTCCGGTCGAGGCGCGTTACGAGCAGACCACGCTCTACGCCCTCGAGACCCCCATGCGGGGCCGCGCGTTTTCCTTGATGGACACGGATCTCGGCCGACCTTCGCCGGCCCCCAAGAACTAAGCCGCGGCCCGCAGGATCAGGATCTTCAGCCGCCCGAGGGCCCGTGCGTGCAGCTGCGACACCCGCGGCTCGC
>JANMGF010001471.1:0-7584 GCA_031374535.1 Polyangium sp. (in: bacteria) | reverse complement strand
CTCCTGGGTTGTTCGAGCAACACAGCGGAAAACCCCTCCGGCCCCGGAGGAGGCGGCGGCGGTGCAGCGGGCGCCGGCGGCATGGGCGGCGCCGGCGGCATGGGCGGTATGGGCGGCGCCGGCGGCATGACGTCGTCCTCGTCGGGCACCGGCGGCACGCCCGTCGTGTGCACAGATTACGGCAATGTCCCCGAGACGAGCTGCAAGCTGCTCGAGCAGGACTGCGGCAATGGCGACGCGTGCCGGCCGAACCCCAACGGCACGGGCACGAACTGCGAGCTCGGCGCCGGCGTCAAGGGCGTCGGCGCGGGTTGCTCCGATACCGGCGAGTGCGCGGTCGGCCTCTTTTGCGTTTTTTCCTTCTGCTCCCCCGTCTGCTGCCAGAGTCAGGATCAGGCGTTCTGCGGCAGCGCCCAGTGCAACGTCCGCATCGCCTACGGCGCCAACGAGATCTGGACCTGCAACTTCGCCAAGAGTTGCCCGCTCTTCGGCGGCGACGGCGACTGCCCCCCGATGCAGCAATGCCGCCTGGGCGACATCAGCCAGGAGCTCGCGCTCTGCGCCCCCCCGTCGGGCGACCTCGTGCCCGAGGGGCAGCCGTGCCAGTACCTGAACGACTGCGGCGCCGCCCAGCTCTGCGAAGGCAACGTATGCAGGTACAGCTGCCTGCTCAACGGCTGGCAGAGCCTGGACCCGGGCAAGGGCGGTTGTCCGGACCTCCAGACGTGCAAGCCCCAGACGCCGACCTACGGCGTCTGTAGCCCTTGAGCCCGTTCACCCTCTACACTGGCCGCGAATCGCGCTAGGTTCGCGCCCATGCACGACCACGACGCCGAGGCCCCAGATCTGGGTCTTCTCCGCGTGCTCCGCGACGACGGCAGCGCCGATCCCGCGACCGACCCCGGCCTGCCCGCGCACGTGCTTCTCCGCGCCTACCGCGAGATGAAGCGCGTGCGCCTCATCGACACGCGCATGATGCTCCTGCAGCGCCAGGGCCGCATCCATTTCGCAGGCGAGTGCCGCGGCCAGGAAGCCACCCCCATCGCGACGGGCCTCGTCCTCGAGAAAACCGACTGGGTCTTCCCGGCGCTCCGCGAGAGCGCGATCATGCTCGTGCGTGGTTTCCCGCTCCGGAGCTACATCGCGCAGTATTTCGGCAACGCGGGCGACGTGCTGAAGGGCCGGCAGATGCCCTCGCACATGAGCGGACGCGCCGTGAACCAGGTCGCCTGGTCGAGCTGCATGGCGACGCAGCTCCCGCACGCCGTCGGCGCCGCCTGGGCCGCCAAGCAACGCAAAGACCGCAGCGTCGTCCTTGGTTTCGTCGGCGACGGCGGCACGAGCGAGCCCGACTTCCACAACGCCTTGAACTTCGCGGGCGTCTTCAAGGTCCCCTGCGTCGTGGTTTGTCAAAACAACCACTGGGCGATCAGCGTCCCCGCGGGCAAGCAGACGGCGTCGGCCACCTTCGCGGTGAAGGGCCGCGCGTACGGCGTCCCCTCGGTGCGCGTGGATGGGAACGACTTGCTCGCGATGCATCGTGTCGTGGGGGAGGCCGTCGCGCGGGCACGCAGCGGAGGCGGGCCCACGTTCATCGAGGCGCTGACCTACCGGATGGGCGCGCACTCCTCGAGCGACGATCCCAGCCGGTACCGCGCGCAGGAGGAGGTCGACATGTGGGCCCAGCGCGACCCGATCGTGCGCCTGCGCCGCCACCTCACCCACCGTGGCCTGCTCGAAGAGGCCGAAGAGGCGGCGCTCGAGGACGGGCTCATGGCCGAGATCAGCGCGGCGATCCAGGAGGTCGAGGCCCTCGGCCCGCCCGCCCGCGAGACGCTCTTCGAGGACGTCTACGCGGAGCTGCCGTGGCACCTGGCGGAACAACGCGCCGAGGTCCTTGCCAGCGCGCCATTCACGATGGGGGGGCCCGGGAGCCCCCCCAAACCCCCCGAGGCTGACCGGCGTCGCTGAGCAGGCGGGGCACGGATCCCCCCGGCCGACCGCTTTTTCCGCCCCCACCTCCGGGCCGACATGGTAATCCGCGCCCGTCGGGGGCTGTCGGCCCGCGTTCCACACTGGAGGATCGGATGAAGACCTACGACGCGATCGTCATCGGCGGCGGCCCCGGCGGCTACGTCTGCTCGATTCGGCTCGGCCAGCTCAAGCAGAAGACGCTCTGCATCGAGAAGGACGAGGTCGGCGGCGTGTGCCTCAACTGGGGCTGCATCCCGTCGAAGGCGCTCATCGCCGCGGCGCACACCTACGAGAAGATGCACACGTCGCTGCCCACGATGGGCATCAAGGTCGGCTCGGTCGAGCACGATCCCAATGCGATGCAGGACTGGAAAGAGGGCATCGTCAAGCGCCTCACAGGCGGCGTACGAGGCCTGCTCAAGTCGAACGGCGCCGACCTCCTGGCGGGCGCGGCGAAGATCGTCTCGCCGAACCGCGTCGAGGTGACGAAGGCCGACGGCTCGGTCGAGACGATCGAAGCCACGAAGGGCATCGTCCTCGCGACGGGCTCCTCCACGATCGAGATCCCGACCTTCAAGTTCGACGGCAAGCAGATCATCGGCGCGTAGGAAGCCGTGAGCCTGCGCGAGGTCCCCAAGCGGATGCTCGTCATCGGCGGCGGCGTCATCGGCCTCGAGCTCGGCATGGTCTACCAGGCCTTCGGCGCCGAGCTCGTCGTCGTCGAGGCCCTGCCGACGTTGCTCACGGGCGTCGACGCGGACTGCGTGAAGCTCGTCGAGCGCCGCATCCAGAAGCGCGGCGGCAAGATCTACAAAAACGCGAAGGCCCAAGGCTACGAGAAGCAGGCCGACGGCTCGCTCGCCGTGCGGATCGACGTCGAGGGCAAACCCGAGACGATCGTCACGGACATGGTCCTCGTCGCAGTCGGCATGCGCCCGAACTCGCGCGGGATCGGCCTCGAGAACGTCGGCGTGAACGTGGACAAACGTGGGTTCGTCCCGGCGGACGAGTTCGGCCGGACGAACATCCCGTCGATCTACTCGATCGGCGACGTCTCGGGCCCGCCCATGCTCGCGCACAAGGCCTCGAAGGAGGGCGAGATCATCGCGGAGGTGATCGCGGGTCACAAGGCGGCGAAGGACTGGGCCTGCATCCCAGGCGCCATCTTCACGGACCCGGAGATCGCGACCGCGGGCCTGACGGCCGAGGAGGCGCAGGCCAAGGGCATCGAGGTCACGGTCGGCAAGTTCCCGTTCGCCGCGCTCGGCAAGGCGATGGCGATGATGGAGACCGACGGCTTCGTGAAGATCGTGACCGACAAGAACACAAAGCAGGTCCTCGGCGTGCACATCGTCGGACCCGAGGCAAGCACGATGATCAGCGAAGGCGCGCTCGCGATCGAGATGGCCGCCTTCGCCGAGGACATCGCGCTCACGATCCACCCGCATCCGACGCTCGGCGAAGCATTCATGGAAGCGGCGGCCCACGCGATGGGCGCGGCTGTTCACATCGTCAACCGCTGAGCGAATCCCTCACCCCAACGTACCACCTCGCTGGTGGATGCCTTCTGAGGGGCGAACCGTTCGTCCTTCGCCGCTCGAAGCTGAGGCGCTGTCATTCAGCGCAAGGCGTATGCATGGCTCCGTTGCTCATTTCTGGTCACCCGGGGTGGCGCGTGGCAGCGCCTCGTCTTCGAGCGGCGAATGAGCGACGATCGACTCGTTCGTTCAAGGAGGCACAGCCATGCCCAGGAAGCCCAGCAAAAGAATGGTTCCCCCCGCTCCCGAGCCGCCCGAACCTGAGGAGGTGGCCACGGAGTTCGCGCTCGCCAGCGATGGCTGCATTTACGTGGAGGAGAAGGCCATCGACGCAAAAGGCCGGGACGTGTTCCGGGGTTTTGCCGCGACCGCGGAGGAAGCTACCCGCGCGGTGGAGGCATTGCACTGCGCTGCGTTCAACATCACCGTGGAGGTATTCGCGCGGAAGCGCGCGGCATGAGCACATGCGGATGAGCCCCGAGGAGGCTTTCGCCATTGCCGTGGCCTGCATCGCCAGCGTAGGTGTGGAGCGGTCCTGTTCGAAGGGTACGAATTGACGCATGAGGACGAGCGCCATTCAACGATCCGCACGATGGCGCTCGAGGTCGGGTGGCGGTCGCGGACGTGGTCCAGGTGCTCGTCTGGCTCGTGCGGCCCGAGGTGGTCGCGATGGCTTCCGATTCCTGACTCGGCCGGCGTTAACCGCTGCGCACGGGGCGCAACGGCCCCGCCGGCACAGGCCGTGTCCACCCTACATGCCGAAGCGCTGGCGGTACTCACCAGCGCGTGTTCGACGATTACATCCGCGCGAAGAAGAGCGTCGGCGATCCGGTGGATCACATCACGCGGGAGGCGTTTGTCGCGCGTATCGCGGCGAGCGCGAAGCAGATGGCGCAGAAGCACGGAAAACCCGTGCGATACAAGGTCGAGGTGCGGGGCAAGGAGGTCGTCCTGCTCGCGGTGCCGCACTCCTGAAGAAAAGCGGAAGGCGAACGCTCTACACGCACGCGGCACGGGAAACTACGGGCGATTGCCCCTCAAGGGACGACGACGGGAAGCTCGATGGCGCAGGGGGCGGAGAATGCCATGGAGCGCGGCCCCTCGGCGGGGACTCGCTCGAATGTGTCGGCGTCGGCGCCGGCAAGCGACACCCGCAGCGACGAGCCCGACGTCAGCTCGAATGCAACGGGCCGCAAGCGCACCTCGACGGCACCGCCGTGGATGCGCGCGACCCCCTCGGTGAGCAGTCGCATTTGACCATCCGCACCCTTGGCCTCGAGATAGGCGAAGAGCGCTGCATCGTCCCCGTCCAAAGTGACCTGGCAGCGCAGTACCGGCGCGCCGAAGACCGACAGCAGGCTCGTGAGCGGCGCATCGTGGAAGGCCAAGAGACCCCGGGCCTTGGAGCGGTCGCCCGTATCGACGGGACGCAAAAGGCCGCTCATCCAGCGGTTCTTCGTCCCCGTGGTCGCCTGGAAGTCGACATCGAGCCGCGCCTCGAGCGCCGCCGCGTCACGAACGAGCTTCCCTTCCGAGGCCAGGGAGTAAATCGATGGCGTCGTCGTGGGCCACGCATCGCCGTCCCGCCACACCTCCGCGCCGGCGACCCAGTACCGACGCTTCGGCACAGGCGGCGCCGTTCCTTTCAAGTGGCGGTCGAAGAATGCGACGACGTCGTCGAGATTCACCGCGGCGCCTTCGCGCGGACCGAACGGGCTCGCGGATTCGTTCCCCTCGTGAGTCCATGGGCCAATCACCGTCTCGACGAGGGGCATTACGCGGTCGGCTCGCAACACCGCGTCCGCCGTGGCCCCGTCCCAGAAGCTTCCCCAAAACCCCACGGCTGCCTTCGTCTTTGCAAGCTTTTCTGCATGAGCCGACGGGCCGACCGTCGCGATCGGCACCCCCGCGAAGAGATCCGCCGCGCGGCGCACCCCGGCCCCGGCTCCCGCGACATCGGCGACTCGCCGAGCGCCGAGGATCTTGGCGAGGCCGACGCCTGCCTCGTCGCCGTCGACTGGATGAACGCCGGTCACGAAGTACTTCGCCGTCGCGGGAAAGAAGTCCGGCACCCGATTCCTGTCGAGGCCAGCCACGTCCGTGCCCCACGCCTCGACGAACGATGTGTTGCGCACACTGCCGGGCGCGAGAAGCTCGTCGAGCAGGTCCCACTCGACCTCGCGCACGAGCACCGCCTGGAGCGCGGGATGGGTCGTCGTCGCCGACAAGAGCGCGGTCGTCCCTTCGTACGACACCCCAACCGCGCCGACGCGCCCGTCGCAGAATGACTGCGCTGCGATCCACGCAATGAGGTCGCTCGAATCGGCCACCTCGTCGTCGGACCACGGGCGCGACCACGTTCCCTCCGACGCGCCTGTGCCGCGGACGTCGGCGACGACAACACCATACCCCGCAGCGACGAGCTCATCGACGGAGGCGTCGCGCGGACCGATCGGCGGCACGCCGGGCTGGTCGGGGACGCGCGTTGAAAAGCTCCGCCAGTAACGCGTCTGGATGAGCACCACGGGGACGCGCTCCGCTGGCATTGGCTCGGGAAGGATGACGTCGACGGCGAGCTTCACGCCGTCTCGCATGGCGACTTGAGGGCGGCTCACGCGGGCTGCGGGCCGGTCGGGCTGCACGGCCATGAGCACGCCCACGGCGCCCGCGACGAGGGCCACCAGCACGGCGAAAACGATAGCGACGATCTTGAGGACACGCTTCATGGCGCAGCTCGCAGACCGCCGCCGAGGACGCCGGTGATCTCGTAGGTCAGGCGCTCGGTCTGCTCGGCGCTGATGTCGCCGAGGAGCCCGTCGGTGATCATGCGCGCGAGCCCGTACGTGAGGGCTTGCGCGGCGAGCATCCCCGCACTCCGGAAGACGAGCGCGGGGCTCGATTCGCCCGTGTGGTGGCGCCCGAGCACCTCGTCCATGCTCTTCTGCGAGTCCGCGGACATTAGCTGCAGGAGCGGCGACGCAGCGACGACCTCGGCGCGGGTGAGCGCGCGAAAGTAGCCTGGCTCCTCCACGGCGAAGCGCACGTAGGCGATGCCGCGCGCGCGCTGTTTCTCCAGCGGATCCGCGACGCCGCCCGCCGCGGTCTCCATGCGCTCGAGCACGCGCCGCGCGCCTTCCTCGGCCACCGCGACGAGGAGCGCGAGGCGACTCTCGAAGTGACGAAACGGCGCGCCCCCGGTCACCCCGAGGCGCTCGGCCAGCGCGGACACCTTCAGGGCGTCGACGCCGTCCCTGGCCACGGCCGCGGCCGCGGCGTCGATCAGGGCGCGTCGCAGATCGCCGTGGTGATACGAGTCAGCGGATTTCTTCTTGATTCGTCTGCTCGCCGGCATGGGTACGCGCTCCTGTCGCGTAAATAAGTGCAGCTTACTTAGCAAGTAAGTTTCGCTTACACAAGGGCGATGCGGGGTGCACGCGCGGCCCGATGCCCCTTGCTGAATCACGGTCGCGAGACGAGTCCGACGCGGCGCAGACGCCTGACGTGTCACACACCACCCCGGGTGATCGTGTGAGCCGTCTGCTCACTCTGTGGGTGTCGCAGCGATCCCGCAGGCACGGCCTGGACCGAAGGTGGATGAACTGCGTAATGCGCAGTTCATCCAACGCGCCCGTTCAAGACCGGCGACGGCGTTGCCCGCCAAGGCCGCAGCGCAGACGTCTCCGCTGGCGACGTCCTCCCTGTCTAAAGCGCGCTTGCGCGCTTCGCCTTCGGTCCAGGCCGTGCCCTGAGCATTGGTCTCATCTCGAAGGCGCTTCGCTGGGGCTTTGCCCCAGGCCCCACCGGGGCTGTCCGCCCCTGGACCCGGACCAGCGCAAGCGCTGGACTCGTGGTCGATGACCTGCGCTCCGCGCAGCTCATCGAACAGGCCGGTGGCAAGACCGGCGACGACTCCGCCCAAGGACAAGACCGCCGCGCTGATGGTTCAACGGGCAACGCGGTCATGTCGCCGGCCTGTTTGAAAAACTGCGCACCGCGCAGTTTTTCAACCCTCGTCCAGGGCTTCGCCCTGGTTCGGGTCGAGGGGCGAACAGCCCCCGCGGGGCCCGGGGCG
>JANMGF010001668.1:0-4070 GCA_031374535.1 Polyangium sp. (in: bacteria) | reverse complement strand
GCACCTCGTGCTTCGCGTGGCGAACGCGCGTGCCAATCAGATCGTCGAGGCGAGCATCCGTCTCTGCGCGCTCAAGTTCGAGACGACGACCGAAGGCGAGCGGATGCGGCGGTATTTCGACATGCAGCTCGTGCGGAGCAGCAACCCGATCTTCGCGATGACGTGGACGGTGATGCACCCCATCGACGAGAAGAGCCCGCTGTTTGGCATGACGCACGACGATCTCGACAAGGGGAACGTCGAGATCCTGGCGATCCTGACGGGCCTCGACAGCACGTTCGCGCAGACGATCCACGCGCGGTTCGCGTACGGGGCGGGGGACATCCACGAGAACGCGCGTTTCCAGGACATGGTGGTGGTGGAGCCGGATGGGCGGCGGCTGGTGAACTTAGATCGGATCAGCCTGTGGGTACCGAACGAGCCGCAGGCGGCCGCGGTGAGTGAGGCGCCGAAGGCGGCGTGACTCGGCTCTCGGTCCCCTGATCCCGCGTTCCGGTCGGCCTGTTCGACGGCTCGGCCGGTCGCGTGAGCGGGCTTCCTCGTTTCATCGGCGACGCGGCGCTCCGAGCGCCCGTGTGTCGGCTCCGAGGAGCGCGTGTATCCCGCCGAGTTACCGATTTCTCCCCGAGGATCGCCGAGTGGGCACGGGGGTTGCTTTCAAGGTTGCTGGGTCGCGGCGATGGGGGGCTCGATCTCGGCGGCGCCCGGCTCTTCCGTGACCGGCACGCGTGCGGCGCGTCGCGCGGCATAGGCAGGATCGCGGGCGAGGATGAACCGGCCGAAATCTTCTTTTCGGCCGTTCCGGACGAGGATCGATTCGATGAGCAGGGCGTGCGCCGAGGAGGCGCGATCGAAGGACTCGCGTGCGGCGCGCAACGTGGTCATGGCCTGTGCGTCCTCGTCGGTCTCGCGGTTCAGCTCTTTGGCGGCATTTCTGGCGGCTGCGTGGGCCGCGGCGAGCGCGCTCGCGAGCCCGAGCGGCGCGAGATCCGGCTCCTTGTCGAGCGCATCCGCGACGCCGCCGACGAGCTCGATGATGCTCCCCTGGCCCAGACGTTCGAGGTCGGAAGGTGCTACGCGGAAGACACGACCGAAGAGGCGTTGTCGTCGCTCCATCTCGCTCGCGGGCAGAGGCGCGTCCGGGTCGATGTTGAGCAAGGTGTCCTGGATCTTGGAGCGGACAAACCCGTACCGACGAACGGCAGCGGAGACGGTCTCCTCGAGCCTGGCGCGTTCGGCGTCGGTCTCGGTGCGCTCGCGGGCGGTGAGCGCTGCCGCGGATTGAAGGGCCGCGCGGGCGAGGGCGAGCTCGTCGCGCGAGGCGGCGACGGCAGATTGCATGGCGGGGTTCGTGGAGAGGAGGATCGTGTTCTCGCAGGCGGCGATGTCGTGGCGGGATTCGAGGAGGCGGCGGCGGTCTTCGTCGGTGTACATGCGTCGGATCCTGGGGAGGGGGAGGCGTAAGGAGGAGATGACGCTGGGATGGTTGTCAAGAACTTTAGGCACCAACACCCCCAAAACATCATGCGTGAGGCAAGAGGAGAGCCCATCTCCGTATCGTATTGAGGTAGACGGGCGCCCTGTGGGGGCCGTTTCGCTCAAGTTTTCGGGGCTCCAGGCCGGCTTCATAAGCCGAAGGCATTCGTCCGAGCGCGCGCCCATACGCTCGCCCAGGAAGAACGTGCTTTCATGGCGGAGCTAAGCATCCAGCCGCCCACCTTGGAAATCGAAGAATCCAGCGAACCGGATATCGACGCCGATATTGACGAGTGAGGCTCGGGCGTGCTCGTTCGGGCCGTGGAGCGTGAAGACGTTTCCCCCTGGACAACCGTCCAGCCCGTGCATAAGCCACCCCTCCCATGACCGCCACGACCGACACCACCACGGTGGACTCGCCCACCTCGACGTTGCCTGCGTTCGACCCCGTCCCGACCCTCGCGGAGGAGCTCTCTCTCGCGCGATCGGGCGTGTCGGCCGTCGTCAAGCTCCTCGCCGAGGGCGCGACGGTGCCGTTCATCGCGCGGTACCGCAAGGAGGCGACGGGCGGCCTCGACGAGGTGCAGATCCGCGCCATCGAGGAGCGGCGCACGTACCTCGTGGAGCTCGACGAGCGGCGCCGGCAGGTGCTCGACGAGATCGGCAAGCAAGGCAAGCTCACGGACGGGCTGAAGAAGAAGCTCCTCGGCTGCGCGACGAAGGCGGAGCTCGAGGACCTCTACCTGCCGTTCAAGCCGAAGCGGCGGACGCGGGCGATCATCGCGAAGGAGCGTGGCCTCGAGCCACTGGCGGACCGGATGTGGTCGCAGGCGAAGGAAGGCAACCCCGAGGAGGAAGCCCGGGCCTTCATCGACGCGGCCAAGGAGGTCCCGGACGTCGCGGCGGCGCTCGCGGGCGCGCGTGACATCTGCGCCGAGCGGATCGCCGAGAACGCCGACGTGCGCAAGCTCGTGCGCGAGGCGTACATGCAAGACGGCGTGATCCGCGTGAAGAAAAACGAGGAGCACGAGGGCAAGGCGACGAAGTTCGACACGTACGCGACGTTCGAGGGCCCGGTCGCGGGCATGCCGTCGCACCGCTACCTCGCGATCCGCCGCGGCGAGGCGGAGGGGATCCTGCGCGCGTCGGTCGATCTCGACGGGGAAAAGCTCTACCCGCCGATCGGCAAGAAGGCCGGGCTCGACGGGGGATCGCCCTGGGCAGGGGAGCTCGGCAAGGCGGTGGGCGACGCGTACAAGCGGCTGCTCGCGCCGAGCGTGCAGATCGACGTGCGCGTCGAGCTGAAGCAGATCTCGGACCGCGCGGCGGTGGAGGTGTTCGCGCAGAACCTGCGGGAGCTTTTGCTCTCGGCGCCCTACGGGACGCAGGCGGTGCTCGGGATCGATCCGGGGCAACGCACGGGGTGCAAGTGCGCGGTCGTCGACGACACGGGCAAGCTCCTGGCGAACGACACGATCTACCTCGTGCAGGGCGGCGACGCGGTGGAGCGGGGGAAAAAGACGATCCGCGATCTCTGCCGGAAGTACGGCGTGCGCGCGGTGGCCGTGGGCAACGGGACGCACGGGCGCGAGACGGAGCAGTTCGTGCGGGATGTGCTCGCAGCCGAGGGGCTGAAGGAGATCGCGTGCGTGCCGGTGAGCGAGTCGGGCGCGAGCATCTACTCGGCGAGCGACGTGGCGCGCGAGGAGTTCCCGGACCTCGACCTGACGGTGCGTGGCGCGATCAGCATCGCGCGGCGGCTGCAGGATCCGCTCGCCGAGCTGGTGAAGGTCGATCCGAAGAGCATCGGCGTGGGGCAGTACCAGCACGACGTCTACCAGTCCTTGCTCGCGCGCAAGCTCGACGAGGTGGTCGAGAGCTGCGTGAACATGGTCGGCGTGGAGCTCAACACGGCGAGCGCGCCCTTGCTCGCGCGCGTCGCGGGCATCGGCCCTTCGCTCGCGAAGAAGATCGTGTCGCACCGCGATCAACACGGCGCGTTCTCGAGCCGCAAGAAGCTCCTCGACGTGGCGGGCATGGGTCCGAAGACGTTCGAGCAGTGCGCGGGCTTCTTGCGCATCCGCGGCAGCGAGCACCCGCTCGACGCGAGCGCGGTGCACCCGGAGCGTTACGTGCTCGTGGAGAAGATCGCGGGGGATCTCGGCGTGCCCGTGGCATCCCTCGTGGGCGACGCGAAGCTCATCGGTCGCATCGATCCGAAGAAGTACATCGACGGCGACGTCGGCGAGTACACGATGAACGACATTTTGGGGGAGCTGAAGAAGCCGGGGCGTGATCCACGCGCGAGCTTCGAGCCGCCGAAGTTCCGCGACGACGTGCGGACGATGGAGGACTTGAAGCAGGGCATGGAGCTCGAGGGCGTGGTGACGAACGTGACGGCCTTCGGCGCGTTCGTGGACGTCGGCGTGCATCAAGATGGCCTCGTGCACGTGTCGCAGCTCTCGGACCGCTTCGAGAAGGATCCGAACGAAGTCGTGAAAGTCGGCGAGAAGATCAAGGTGCGTGTGCTCGAGATCGATCTCGAGCGGAAGCGGATCTCGCTGACGGCGAAGAAGGGCGGGGCGCCTGCGGGG
>JANMGF010001347.1:0-3917 GCA_031374535.1 Polyangium sp. (in: bacteria) | reverse complement strand
CGGGAAGGGCTGCCCGCCCAGGCCTTCGACGTCTGGGATCTCGGCTTCCTCACGGACGCTCAGTTCGGCTCGGCGCGCCCCTTGCTTGGCTACGAGGCCGCGATGGTACGGGCTGTCCGCGAACGCGTGCCGGCGGGCGTCGTCCCCGTTGTCACGGGGTTCGTCGGTCGCACCGAGGCTGGCGACATCACGACCGTCGGCCGGAACGGGAGCGACTTGACGGCTACCCTCGTCGGCGCCGCGCTCGCGGCTGAGGAGGTCGAGATCTGGTCCGACACCGACGGCGTCATGACCGCGGATCCCAGCGTCGTGACGAAGGCCCGCTCGATCCCGGCGATGCGCTTCGACGAGGCCGCCGAGCTCGCCTACTTCGGCAGCCGCGTCCTGCATCCCTCGACGCTCGTGCCGGCGATGCAGAAAAACATCCCGGTCCGCGTGCTCAACACGAACCGCCCCGAGCACCCCGGCACGGTGATTCACCAGGCCACCCCCGCGGGTGATCTCGCGGCGACGAGCATCGCCTACAAGGAAGGGCAGCTCGCCGTGACGATTTGCTCCACGCGCATGTTCGGCGCGGCCGGCTTCCTCGGCGAGGCGTTCCAGGTCCTCGGCCGGCACGAGGTGGTGGTGGACATGATCGCGACCTCGGAGGTCAGCGTCTCCTTCACCACGGACCGACGCGAGCCCCTCGAGCGCGCGCTTTCTGACCTCCAGCGGCTCGGCGACGTCGAGGTCGAGCCGGGCAAGACGCTCATGGTGGTCGTGGGCCGGAAGCTCGCGACGCAGGCCGGCCTCGGCGCGGCCATCCTCCAGGCCGTCGCGGACGCCGGGGTGAACGTGGAGATGGTGAGTTACGGCATGAAAAGCATCAGCCTGACGATGCTCATTGCCGACAAGGACGTGGGCCGCGCGGCCGCGGTGCTGCACGAGAGGCTCTTCGAGCGCGCTTGACGCCGGCCCGCGCGTGACAGATGGCTGGGCCAATGAAGAAGATCGCTCTCTTCTGGCCCGGCGACGCGCGGGCCAAGCCCAACGAGGTCGCCGTCCCGAGCATCACGGCCGCCACGGTCCAGATGGAGCGTGCGCTCCAGAAGCTCGGCCATTCGCCTTACCGCGTGGAGGGGTTTCTCTCAAAACCCCACGAATCCATCGAGAAGCTCGGGCCTATCGACGACCCGATGATCGGCGTGTGCGTCCATTGGTTTTACGGACCGCACACGACGGACGGCGTGGTCGGCAAGGAAAACCCGCTCCTTCTGGCCTCGAACTTCTCGGGCCGCTGGCCAGGCCTCGTGGGCCTGCTCAACACGGGGGCCTGTCTCGAGAGCCTGGATCGCCCTTTCTCGCGGATCTGGACCGACGCGGAGGACTGGACCGCCGACGCCGCCTTCATGGAGCGGCTGGAGACGTGGTGCCAGACGGGCAAGCTCGCGTGGAACGAGGACGCGATCCGAGAGCCCGGGCCGGTCGCCCCTGGAGCCGCCGTCATTGCCCGGAAGGTCGCCGAGGAGATCCGCCGCCGGCGCGTGCTTTTGCTCATGCTGGGCGATACGTCGATGGGCATGATCAACGGGTATTTCGGCCCGCGGCTCCTCAATCGGCACGGATTTACCGAACACAAGATCGATCAGGCGTGGATCATCGACCGGGGTCGTGGCATTGCTGAAACGCGTATCGACGACGCGCTCCGGTTCGTGAAGGATCGGGGCCTCACGTTCCACTGGGGCGAAAATGGCGCCGCCGATTTCGACGAGCGCGCGACGCGCGAGCAGCTCCGCGATTACCTCGTGGTGCTCGACCTGGTGAACGAATACAAGGCCGACTGCCTCGGCTGGCAGTACCAGCTCGGCCTGATCCCGCTCCGCCCGCCGTCGGACCTCGCCGAGGGCCTCTTCAACTCGGCTTGCCGCCCCGAATCGAACGGTACGACGATCGCCTGCGCGACGGAGGCCGACCAGGGCAACGCGATCCCGATGGAGCTGATGAAGCGGCTCCTGCGGGAAAAGGGGCTCCACGAGGCGGTGATGTTCCACGACGTGCGCTGGGGCGCCGAGCACGACGGGCGCTTCTTGTGGGTGCTCCTGAACTCGGGATCGTGCGGGGCCTACGCCTTCAACCACGACCCGGGCACGCTGCGGGGCGCCCATAGCTACCGGCAGCCGTCGATGTATTTCCCGACGCCCGGCGGCACGCTGGCGGGCGAGAGTTTGCCCGGGGCGATGACCTGGGCACGCGCCTACATCAAGGAAGGCGTGCTCTGGATGGATATCGGCAAGGGGGAGGTGGTGGCGTTACCGCCCGAGGTGCGCGACGCGTGGTGGCAAGGCACGACGCGAGAATGGCCGTTCATGGCCGCGGACATGGGGATCGGGCGGGATACGCTGATGGCGCATTACCTCTCGAACCACGTGGCCGTCGCTTATGGAGACGTGTATGACGAGATGATTGCGCTGTCGCAGGAGCTTGGCTTCCGGGTGCGGGTGCTCGCCGACCGGGGCTGAAGAGACGGGCGTCCCGCGCCACGGGACGCTCTGTCCCGAGTTTTGCACCCTTCCGCGCGCCCCCCCGCGCCTTACGTATCCGCGCACGCCTGTGGGGGACGGCATGAGCCGCCCTCCCGGGCCTACGAGGAGAGAGCTCATGATCAGCTTCGACGACGATCGCGCGATCCGTAACCTGGTATCGCGGTACTGCATCACCACCGACAACGCCGACCCCGAGGGTTTCATGGAGTGCTGGGTCGCCCCCGAGGCCTTCGGCGGCTACGACAGCGGCGCGTTCGGCAACATGAAGACGTGGGAGGAGCTCCTGGCCTTCGAGAAACACCACGTCGGCCCGGGGGGCGGCGCCAATGGAAAGCGGCACCAGGCCACGAATGTGCTCATCGAGCCGGTCTCCGCCGATGAAGTGCACGTGACGCATGATCTCGTGGTGCTCGAGGTCGCCCAGGAGCCACGCATGATCGCGTCGGGGCGCTACGACGCGAGCGTGGTGGTACGCACCCCGAAGGGCTGGCGCTTCAAGTCGCGGAGCCTGAAGGTCGACGCGGGTTACTTCGTGCTCCTCGAGCAGTGGAAGAGGGCGGCCGAGGCGGCGGGAAGGTAGCCTCCCCGCGGGCGGCGCCGCCGCGGGATGGATCTGGATACGTTGAGGAGCTTCGTCGCCGTCGCGCAGCACGGGGGCGCCCTGCTGGCGCGTCGAGATCGGCCCGATCACGGCCCTCTACCGGCCCTCATCGCGCTCCACGGCCACGGTGCAGACGTTCGCAGGAGACTCCTTCATGAACATCGAACAGGCAATCGAAGGCACGACCGCGGTGGTTTTTGGCTGCACGGGGAACGTGGGGTGGGGCATGGCCAAAGCGCTCCTCGACCGCGGCGTGACGGTGGTCGCGCCGACCCGCTCCCCCGACGGGTTCGAGGCCCTCGTGGCGTCGCTGGGCAGAAGCCCGCGCCTGCACCCTGTGGTCGGGGACCCGAGCTCTCTCGAAGGCGCACGTGACCTCGCGGCGCGTATCGGCCGAGACCATGGGCCCGTCGACCACGTGATGGCCTCGATGGGGCCCTGGTGGCAGAAGGGCCGCACCGTCGATCAGCCGGAGTCGGAGTACCGCGCCGTGATGCGGTCGAGCCTCGATTGCCACGTCTTCGCGGCGCAAGCGTTTCTGCCGTCGCTCGCGGGCCGGGAGGGCGCGACGTACACGATCGTCACCGGCGCCGGCGCCCAGATGGCCATCCCCGACACCGGGCTCCTGGTGATCGCGGCCTCGGGCCTGCTCGGGCTCTCGCGCATGCTGCGGGCCGAACACGCGGGCGACGCGGTGCGGGTGAACGAGGTGATGATCATGGTGCGCGTGGAGCGGACCCCGCGCCAGGGCGTGGTGCCGGCCGCGGAGTTCGGCGCTGCCATCGCCTGGG
>JANMGF010001346.1:0-1847 GCA_031374535.1 Polyangium sp. (in: bacteria) | reverse complement strand
TTCGAGGACGAACCGAGCCCCGCGCCGGCCCCGAAAAAGCCCAAACCTCCCGTGGACAAACCTTTGCGCAACAACAAGAAGAAAGAGGCGGCGGACGAGGAGCCGGGGGTCTCGCTTTTCGCGCCACGTGTCGAATCGACGGCTGCACCCGAAACGGCGCGCACGCTGCTCGACGGTCTTGATCCCGAGCAACGCGCCGCGGCCGAGGTCGTGCGTGGACCTTTGCTCGTCGTCGCGGGGCCGGGCACGGGCAAGACCCGCACGCTCACGCACCGCATCGCGCACCTCGTCCAGGATCGAGGCGTCTTGCCCGAGCGGATCCTGGCGATCACCTTCACGCGCCGCGCGGCCGACGAGATGCGCGAGCGGCTCGTCGCGCTCCTCGGCGAGGCGGGCGAGCGTATCCCGGCGATGACGTTCCACGCGCTGGGACTCCTCGTCCTGCGTGAGTTTGGGGGCCGCAAGGAGCTTGCAATCGTGGGCGAACGCGAGCGGGTCGGCCTCGTCGTGGAGGCGCTCTCCGTGACCGAACGCAAGGCCACGCAGCTTTGCGCGGCGATCTCGAAATGGAAGCGGCGCGTGTCCCGTCGCGCGGATGCTTTGCAACGGCCGCCCGAAGAGTATTCCCCGGGCACCGACCTCGACCGCGCCTGGGCCGCCTACGAGGAGGGCCTCGTTTCCCGGGGCCTCGTCGATTTCGACGACCTCATCACGTTCGCCCTCGAGCTCCTCGAATCAAACCCGGAGGTGCTCGCTCCCGTGCGCGAGCGATTCTTGCATATCTCGGTCGACGAGTTCCAGGACGTGGACGAACGGCAATACCGCCTCCTGCTCCTCCTCGCGGGCCAGGCGCAAAATGTCTGCGCGATCGGCGACCCGGACCAGGCCATTTATGGGTTTCGTGGCTCCGACGTATCGTTTTTCTTCCGGTTCCGGGAGGATTACCCCGCGGCGAGCGTGGTGCGCCTCGGCAAGAATTACCGCTCGACGCGCACCATCGTGGACGCCGCGCTCGGCGTCATCGCGACCTCGCCGACGGTCGGCGAACGTGTGCTCCGCCCGCTCATCGAAGATCGCAGCCGCATCGTGATCCACGAGGCCCGGACCGAACGCGCCGAGGCGGAATGGGTCGTCCACGCGATCGAGCGCCTCGTCGGCGGCACGTCGCTCTTTTCGATGGATACGGGCCGCGTGGCCCCGGGGGAAGGGGAGGGGAGCCACGCTTTTGGAGACGTGGCCATCCTGTACCGGACCGACGCGCAGGCCGAGGTCCTCGTCGAGGCGTTGCGCCGCTCGGGGATGCCGTTCCAGAGGCGCACGCACAATCGGGTGCTGGAGCGCGCGGCGGCGATGGCGATCCTGCGCTCGTTTTTGGCGGCGCTCGCGCCGGGCGCGCCCCTCGCGGCCTCGCTGCAGACCGCCGCGGCGCGGGTGCGGGAGGAGATCGCGGCGCCGGACGCGGCGAAAGAGGACGAAGGCGCCCCGTCGTTCGGCGAGGCGGACGTCGACGCGGCGCTCGTGGTGCTCCTGGCGGTAGCCGAGCGATCGGCCGAAGACGCCGGACGATTCCGCCTCGAAGTCGCGCTCGAGGTGGAGGTGGACACCTGGGATCCGCGGGCGGATCGTATCTCGCTTCTCACGTTGCATGCCTCGAAGGGCCTCGAGTTCCGCGTCGTATTCATCGTGGGCTGCGAGGACGGCCTCTTGCCGTTGCGATTCAAGGGTCGCGAGGACGAGGCCGACGTGGCCGAAGAGCGGCGCCTCTTCTACGTGGGCATGACCCGGGCCCGCGAGCGCCTCTTCCTTTCGTACGCCCGTGAACGAGCGCGTCACGGCAAACCCGCGGC
>JANMGF010001337.1:0-8129 GCA_031374535.1 Polyangium sp. (in: bacteria) | reverse complement strand
GCTGTCGCGGATCGCCGGCGAGCTCGTGGGCGCGGGGAGGGTCGAGCGCGCCGTCGAGGTCTACGCCGAGCTCGGAGATGCCGAGTCCGAGGTCCGGGTGCTCACGGAGATGGGCGCGATCGAGCGTCTCGAAGAGCGTCTCAAGTCCTCCCACGCCGAGGCGCGAGAGGCCCGCGCCGTGACGGACGTGCGGAGGCGCGTGGCGGATCTCGACAAGACGGCCGAGCGCCGCGCCGCGCTCGAGGCCGCACGCGTGGCCCTCGCCGAGCGAGACGACGAGGTCGTGGCCGATGCCGCACGCGCGATCCGAGCACGCCTCGCGACAGGCCCGCTCGTCGACCTCGAGATCGAGGGAAAACGGTTGCACTGCGCGCTCGGGAGCGAGGTGACGATCGGCCGCGGCGAAGCGACGATCCTCGTGGGCGCGCGCGCCATCAGCCGCACGCATCTGCGCATCCGCCGCGAGGGGAGCGAGATCTACGTCGCGGACCTCGAGACGCGGAACGGGACGATGCTGGCCGGCGCGCGGATCGAAGGGTCGATCCCGGTGGGCCAGGGCATCCGCCTCGAGCTCGGCGGCGAGGTGCCGTGCGTGATCGAGCGGCCGACGACGTCACCCGAGCGCGAGGCTGCAAAGGAAGGCGTGATCGTGACGATCGCCGGATCACGTTTCGTCGCGCCGCTCGGCGAGCTCGTCGTGGGCGCGTGGCATGTCGATCGGGTGGTGCACGGCGAGAGCGGGTTCGTCGTGTTACGTACGCCGAGCGCGGCGTCGCGGCCCATCCTGGGCGAGTACGAGCTCGCCCCCGAGGTGGAGCTCTGCCAGGGCGACGAGATACGCGCGCATCGCGGCGGGCCGGTGGTGCTGCGTGTGGCCGCCGGGAGCCGCGAAGGGAGCGCCTCGTGAGTTTGTGGCGGAGGATCAAGGGTCGGCTCTTCGGCGAGGGCGAGGAGGCCGAGGCGGACGAGGCCTCCGCGAACGCGGGTGAAGGGGCGAGCGCGACCGTCGAGGAGACGCGAGGCGAGGCGACACGCGCTGCCGCCGATGATGCTTCCGCCGAGCTCTTGCAGCTCGCGCGCGTGGGCGCGCCGGACGGTCCGACCGAAGAGGAAGCGATCCTGCTCTTGCGCAAGGCACGCGGGACCGTGCGCGAGGCCGAGGCGGCGTCACGCGTGCTCGAGGCCGCGGAGGATCGCGTCGTGCCGGAGGCCGTGCGGCTCGCGTGTGCGGACATCCTCGCGGCGCGTGGGGATGAACGGGGCGCGCTCCTTGCGCTCGCTCGCGTGTCGAGCACGCCGGGGCTCTTGCTCGCGGCGGATCTCCACGCCTCGCTCGGGCAGCTGCCGCGGGCGCTCGGCACGATCGAGCGGGTGCTCGCGAGGAACATCGACACCCCAGGTGCGCGCGAACGGCACACACGCTGGCGCGCGGCGCTCGGCACGGCTCCAGGGCCGGTGCGTCGGCTCGACGAGGCCACGGTGGTGACGGATGCAGGCGCCCGCGCGCCGTTTCGACTTCTACGCGAGGTCGCGCGTGGCGGCGCGGGGACCGTGTACGAGGCCGAGGACGAGCTCCTCGGCCGGCGCATCGCGTTCAAGGTCTACCATCGCCGCGGGCGGGATCGAGAGCACCTCGAGCGGGAAGCGCGCCTCGCCGACAGGATGCGTGGACCCGGCGTGATCCGCGTGCTCGACGCGGATCCGGAGGATGGATGGCTCGCGCTCGAATGGATCCCGCGGGGCTCGGTGCGCGACGTGCTCGCACGAGGGGATCTCGCGGCGCTCTTGCCGATGGATCGCTGGGCGCTCCCGCTCGCTCGGGCGCTCGCACGACTGCATGCCGCGGGGTTCGTCCACGCGGACGTCAAGCCGGCGAACGTGCTCCTGCGGGACAGCGGCGACCCCTTGCTCGGCGACTTCGGCATCGCACGGCCGCTCGGCGCGCGCGGGGAGGGAGGCAGCGCCGGCTACGTATCGCCCGAGCGTATCGCCGGCCGAGCGAGCGACCCACGAGACGACGTTTACGGCTACGGACGGGTGATCGAGGACGTGCTGCACCGCCTCGGGGAGCGAGGCCTCGCCACGGGAGAGGCCGCGCGCTGGCGAGCGCTCGCCGACGTATGCATCGGCCCGGACGATCGGCGGCCGGCGAACGGCAGCGCTCTGATCGGACGTCTGTCCTGAGCCCCCATGCATGGAAAGCGGCCCAGGACACCACGGACGGTCGTCCCACGAGGGCTTGTCGTTCCGCGCGCTCTCCTGGCCCGATGCCTGGTAGGTTGTCAGATTCGATGACGGCCCGCGGACCGGGAGCAGCCTGATGCGCTTGGCGATCGTCGCGACGCCCTCCCTCCTTTCCGATATGCGCGCCCCGCCGGGTGCGCTCGACGGTGACATCCTCCGCTCACGTCTTCCCGTGGAAGACACGGCGTTCGAGGTGGTGGACGTCGATCCGAGCCAGGATCTCGCCGAGCAGCTCGACACGCTCTTCGAAGAGCGCAAGCCGGGCCCGGAAGACGAGATCCTCTTTTACGTCTCGAGCCCCGTCGCGGTTTCGGTCGACGGTGAGTTCTTCCTCTGCCTCGATCCGGAGAACCCGCAGACGGGCGACGCGCTCGCCGACGTGGTCGCCGTGTTTCAGGACCACGTGTCCGGGCCCGTGCTGTTCGTGCTGGAGTGCCGTCACGCGCCGTCGCCCACCGAGCAGTTCCGGAGCGCGACGGTGGTCGCGGCCGCGAAGGACGCCGTGAGCCCGGCGAAGAGCGGGATCGAGCTGCTCATCGCCGCGCGGCTCTCGTCGCCGGGCGTGGAAGATCGTCCCTCGCCGTTCACGCGTGCGCTCATCGGCGCGCTCGACGACGCGGACGCCCAGCAGGGTCTGCTCGCGCGCATGCTCTTCGAACGCATCAAGGAGGGGCTCGTCGGCCTCGTCCCGTGTTTCGCACATGCGCGCGGCTGGACGCCGTTCGCGTTCATCCCGGTGCCCGTGGGCTCGCCGATCTGGAGGGACGCGGGCGTTCCGCCGATCGGCGAGGCGCCGTCGACGCTCGACGCGGAGGCGCTCGCGATGGGCGAGCGTCTCGAAGAGGTGACGCTCGAGTCGGAGACCGCCGAGCTCTTGCTCGCATCCCTCGGCAAGCCGTTCACTCGCCCCGTGCGTGTCGAGGCCGTCGAAGCGCCGCCCCTCACCGACATCGCGCCCGAGCTCTCGCCGTCGAGCGTGGACGTGGTGCTCGACGACGCCGCGTTTGGCGAGCCCGGGCCCGCGACGACCCTCCGCTCGCGGATATTGCAGAGCTCGACCGCACCCGAGCCCGCGGCGCCCGAGCCCGCGCCTTTACCCGAGCCCGCGGCGACGGATCCGTCTGCCGTCTACGCGGCGACGACGCTCCCCGAGGAGCGATCGTTCACGCGCTCCGAACCGCCGGTCCCGCGCGTGATCATCCACGAGCCGTCGCCTCCATCCGTTGCACCTGCAACGACCCCGAGCCCGCAGGCGTTCGACTCCGCCCCTCCGTCCGTGCCGGTGATCACCGTCGTGCCTGCGAGCGCCGAGCCGCCCGAGACACCCGCGGCCGTCGAGACTTCGCCTGCCGTGCGCCACAGGGATTCAGGCGACGCGATGCTCGCCTCCAAGGATCACGAGGCCGCGCTCGGCGAGTACAGAAAGGCCCTCGGCTACCTCGCGCCGGGCGACACGGAGGAGCGCGCCGAGCTCTACGTTCGCCTCGCGACCGCGAAGTGGGGGCAGGAGAAACGCAAGGAGGCCATCAGCAACCTGGACAAGGCGCTGACGCTCCGGCCCGAGTACCTCCCCGCGCTCGAAGCGCTCGTCGTGCTGAACGTGGCCGAGCGCGACTTCCGCGCCGTACACCTCGCCGAGGAGCGCCTCCTCGACGCCATCCTGAACGACGCCGAGCGCTTCGAGCATCTGATCGAGTTCGGCGACCGCTGGGAGAGCATGGGCGCCGATCCCGCACGCGCGCGGGCCTCGTTCGAGCGTGCCCGCGACATCCGCCCCGAGGATCTCGTCGTGCTCGGCAAGCTCCGCCGCCTCTACGAACACGCGAGCGAGATCGACAAAGCCATCGAGACACGGCGCCGCATCGCGGAGCTCACCCCCGTCCCTCGTGACCGCGCCGCGACCTACCTCGAGCTCGCGACCTACTGCCAGGACCTCGGCCGCGAGGAGCTCACGATCGAGCTGCTCGAGCTCGCGATCGACAGCGACTCCAGTTTCCTCGAACCGCTCGACGCGCTCGCGCGGATCCTCTCGGAGCGCCAGGAGTGGAGCCAGCTCGAGGGCATCTACCGCCGCGCGCTCTCCCGCCTCGACAGGCTCCCGCAAGGCGAAGCGCGGCGGCGCGCGGGCTGGGACATCGGGCGACGCCTCGGCCTTCTCTTCCGGGATCACCTCGAGGATTCGATCGTGGCGCTCGCGTACTTCGAGCGTTCGGTCGACGAGCGCCCCGACGATCTCGGCGGCCACCTCGTCGTCGCCGATCTCGCGCGTTCCCTCGGCCGGAACGAGCGAGCGCTCTCGCACCTCTGCGACGCGGCGAAGCTCGATCCGCAACGCGCCCAGTCGTTCCACGACATCTTCGAAGTCGCGCAGAAGCTCCGGAAGCCGGACATGGCTTACGCCGCCGCCTCCATCACCGCGCACCTCGGCGTCTCCGAGTCACGCGAGCGTTTCCACTTCGACGAACACAAGCCGAACGGCGTGCCGCGTTTCCTGAGCGCGATGCCTACCGAGGGCTGGGACCTCCTCCGCGACGAGCGGCGCGACACGCTCACCGAGGGCGTACTCGCGGCGATCGCGGGCGCTGCGATCGAGGCGCGGCTCGAGCAACTGGCGAACGAAGGAAGGCTCCCCGCGCTCGATCCTTCCCAGCGCCAGGACCTCCAGCGGAGCACGATCTCGATCGTCCGCTCCTTCGCGTGGGGCAGCCATTTCCTCGGCGTGACCCCGCCTGCCGTCTACGTGCGCGAGGACGCGGCCGTGAGCCTCGTGGCCATCCCCGCCTCCGAAGCCACGGTCCTCGCGGGCCAGCATGCGTTACGCGGCCGCACGCTGGCGGAGCTCGCGTTCCTCGTGGGTCGGCATCTCACCTACCACGTCGATCATCACCGCTTGTTGCTCTTCTATCCGTCGCTCGAGGAGCTCAGCGCGTGTTTCGTCAGTGCGATCGCGATCGCCCTTCCGGACGAGCCGATCCCGGCGAAGGTGCGCGACGTGGTCACCGCGTTCCAGCCGCTTTTCGAGGCGCACCTCGACGACGAGCAACGCGCGGCCCTCGTGCAGGCTGTCTCGGCCTTCGCGTCGGCGGGGGTTCGTCCGGACCTACCGCGCTGGGCTGCGGCCGTCGAACGTTGCGCGACGCGCGCGGGTTACCTGCTCTGCGGCAGCCTGGACGTGGCCACGACGTTGCTCCGCGCCGAGCCTCGTGGGGCACTCGACGCGGAGACGAAGATCGCCGATCTGCTTGGATTCACGGTCTCCGAAGCGCACGGCACGTTGCGTGAGGCGATGGGAATTTCAGTTCAACCCTAGCCACGGTGTGGGGCTCCGGTCGGACCGCTGCGCGGCCTTTCCTCTGCCCCCCACGCCCCCCGCGCTCACTCTTTGCTTCGGAGATACGCGAAGTACGCGTCGTGGCTCGGGGCGCGCCCGAGGAAACGCGAGATCATCGTCCGCTCATCCTCGCCGCCGCCCTTCGCCAGGACCTCGGTCCTCCACGCGGCTGCCGTCGTCGTGTTGAGCAGACCCTCCTTGCGGAAACGCGTGAGCACGTCGCGCGAGAGGCTCAGCGCCCACTGGTAGCCGTAGTAGCCGGCGTCGTAGCTGATGAGGTGGCCGAAGCTCGACTGGAAGTGCGTCCCCTTCACGTACGGGAACACGTCGACCTTGCCTTGCACCTCTTCCACGACCTTCGTCGTATCGAACGGCGTGGCGCGCGCGTGGAGCTCCAGGTCGAGCGACGCGAGGAAGAGCTGTCGTTGCGTGCCGAGCGCGAGCCCAAAGCTTCGCGCCTTCGTCATCGACGTGAACATGGCCTCCGGGATCTTCTCGCCCGTCTTGTAGTGCCGCGCGAACATGTCGAGCACCTCGCGCGACCAGGCCCACTCCTCGAACATCTGCGAAGGCGCTTCCACGAAGTCGCGCACCGCGTTCGAGCCCGAGTACATCGCGAGCTCCGAGCGCGTGAGCAGCTGGTGGAGCACGTGCCCGAACTCGTGGAAAAACGTCACGACCTCGTCGTGCGACATGAGGCCAGGCTGGCCACCTTCCGACTTCGGAAAGTTACACACGAGCGCCGCCATCGGCTGCTGCCACTGGCCATCGGACAAACGTTTGGCCGTACGTACACCAAACATCGCCGCGTGTTTGTACTTGTCGGCGCGTGAGTAGAGGTCGAGGTAAAACTTCCCGATCTTCTCGCCCTTGGCGTACACCTCGTACGCCGTCACGTCCGGGTGCCACGCGGCGGCCGGCACCTCGCGGTACTCGAGCTCGTACATCCGCGCGGTGATGTCCATCAGGCCCTTCTTCACCGCGCTGATCTCGAAGTACTCGCTGAGCGCCTGCGAGTCGAAGTTGTACTTGGCCTTCCGGACCTTGTCCTCGAGGTAGTACCGATCCGCCGGATACAGCACGTCCGACTTTTTCCCGCCAAGCCGCTGGTGTTCCTTGCGTAGCTCCTCGAGCTCCGCCTTCATCGGCTCCTTCAGCGCCGCCGTCAGGTTGTCGAGGAACGCGCGCACGTTCTTCCGGCTCTTCGCCATGCGCGGCTCGATCGCGTAGTCCGCCCACGACTCGTAGCCGAGTAGCTTCGCCTTCTCGCTCCGCAGCGCGAGCAGCTCCTCGAGCAGCCGCACGTTCTGCTTGCCGCCGCGGTTCGTGAACTTCACGTAGAGCTCGAGCGCGAGCTTCCGGTTCTTGCCGTACGTGATGAACGGGAAGTAGTCGGGGTAGTCCGTCGTGATCCGGACCTTGCCCTTGTCGTTCGCCTTGTGGCTCGCGACGTACTCCTTCGGAAGGCCCTCGAGCTCCTTCGGAAGGACCTCGATCCACTCCGTCGAGGCGCCGATGTTCGAGTTGAACTCCTGGCCCTTCTTCGTGATCTGCTCGTTGAGCTCGCGCAGGCGCGTCTGCTTCTCCAGCGCAAGCTCGAGCCCGTTGCGCCGGAAATCCCGCAGCACATCGGCGAGCAGGCGCGCCCGTTCTCCGTCGAGCTTGTCGCCCTTCTTCGCGTAGCCCTTGATCACCGAGGCCACGTCCGCGTCGAGCCAGAGCGAGGTCTGGAAGGCGTCCGACTTGGGCTCGCAGGATTTCGCGGCCTCGCGCACGGCCGCTTGCGGGTGCGCCACGCCCATCAGGTACGGGAACTCGCCGGCGCTCGCGAGCTCGAGGAGCACGTCGTCGAAGCGGCCCACGGTCGCCTCGAACGTGAGTTTGTCCGCGGACGCGCCATTCAGCGCCTTGATCTCCCCGACGAGCAAGGCCGCCTTCGCGAGGTGATCGTCACAGAGCTTGCGCGTGCCGTCCGGCGTCATGCCGATCGCCACCGGATCAAACGCGGGTTTCGCGGCCGCCGGCGTGGGCGTGGGCGAAGTCGCTGCTTTTTGCGTCGTTTCGGCGCTCGTCTTCGCCGTGTCCTCGGGCGTCTTCGGGGTCGTGACCGGCTCGGGCGTCGAACCACCGCAGGCGAGGAGGGCGAGAGCGAGCGAGACCAGGGCGAAGCTCGGCGTACGCATCGGATCGCCCGTATACCACTGTAGACCCCCGCCTGCGTTATCCTCCGCGCATGCGTCTTTCGACTCTCTTCCCCCTTCTCTTGACCTTCCTGCTCCTCGCGTGCGGCGACCGCTCGCCCGACGACAGCTGCGCCGTCATCTGCGAGAAAAACGCGATCTGTCAGGCCGGTTCGAACGAGGCCCTCTGCACCTCCACCTGCGTCGAGCTCGCGGCCGACGACGAGGCGTACGCCTCCGCGATCTCCAGCCAGGCCGACTGCTACGAGCAGCAAGCCGACTACTACGAGGACGAGAAGGGCGTGTGCCTCGCCATCGAAGGCGGCGCTTGCCGGGCAACGCCGTAGCAAGAGCGTGTTGCCACAGCGTCGCGG
>JANMGF010001649.1:0-3286 GCA_031374535.1 Polyangium sp. (in: bacteria) | reverse complement strand
GTGGCGATGGCCGCGGCTCGGGAGATGGCGCCAAGGCCACGTCCGACGTCGATCAGCGTCACGTCCGGCCGATGCTGCTCCGCGGCCACGCCGATGATCCGATGGAACGCGGACAAGTCCCGGAAGGCGCGCTCATCACCGTGCAACGCCTTCATCCACGTAGCGGAGAGTATTTCCTCGAACGAGTCTAACCCCACGTTCCCGGGTATGAGCGCCAGGTTCTCTGCAAGCTCCTCGACGCGGAGTTTGCGGAGGTCCTCCGTCGTGGCGAGCAGCGCGTCCGCGTTGAAGATGATTCGAGCCTCGGATGCCGGGCTGCACCAGAGCTCTTCGATTCGCTCCTCGGTCAAACACATGGCCGTCAGACTGGATTGCGGATCGAGGTCGACGAGGAGCACTCGATGCCCCTCGTCCGCGAGCATGTGCGCGACGTGATAGATGAGCGTGGTTTGTCCGACGCCGCCCTTGCTGCCGAGGAACGCGATGCGCTTCATGCGCGGGCCCTGACGATGACGGCAAACGTCGGCAGTTCGAGGAGGAACTCGGGCTCCGGGTTGCCGTTGTCCTTGCAGGCTTTGCGCGCGAGGGGGACGCCCATGCCGAAGCGTTGCACGAACCCGAGCTGGTACAGGGCCGCGGCGACGGTGGGGTTTCGATAGTCGTTTCCACCCGGCTTGCCGAACGTCTGCGGCGTCGCGCGGCCGAAGAGGCCGCCCGGGTTGTGGATCTCGATCCGATCCGAGAACCAGTACCACTGGATGGGCGCGTTGCTGGTCTCGTAGTTTCGGTGGATCGCGGCGTTGCGAAGGAGCTGCTGCAACGCAGCCATGGGGTAATCCGGCGAGCGACGCTCCACCGGACCGCCCGATACGGCGGTCGCCACATGGATGTGGGCGGTCGTGATCTCATCCATGCGCCGCAGCACCTCGGGCACGGGCCCCGTAACCTCCTTCCGGTCCACGATCGGATCCGTCAGCTCGGTGCCGTCCACGCGCAGGAACTGCACATAGGCCCCGGGCAGGTATGTCGTCGGCTCGCGGCCGAGGATGAGCAGCCCCGCCACGTTCGGAATCGCATCCGGTGAAGCGAGGTGCAGCGCGGCGAGCTGCTCGGGGATCGAACGACCGTTCTCGCGCAAGACCTCCGGCGCAACGGCGCTCGGAAGGAATTCTTGCTCGAATAGCTTCAGGTCGAGATCATCGAGCCTCGCTCCATGGATGGTGCGTTGATCGAACGGCCCATCCCAGTTGCGACGTCGCTCGGTCAGAATGCGCTCTTCGTCTCGCGTGGCCGTGTCGCGACGGGGGCCTACACGGATACGCACACGGCCGCGCAGGCGCACGGGCGGCTCGTGCGAGGGCTGCACCTCGACGACGATGATGTCTTTTCCGGCGAGCACGGCCTTGTACACGTGCATCACGGGGAAGGGGAGGATCGCTCCGTCGCTGCGAATGCTCGTGATCTGCTGGAGAAGCAGGTCGGTCACTTCGAGCCCGGTGGGCTCTCCCGTCTTGTCATGCACGCCGATCAAGAGGACGCCCGGCTCGCCTGTCCCTGGCAGGTCGTTTGCGAAGGCGCAGATCGCCTCCTCGATCGCGCTCTTGACGGACGTAAACGACTGCTTCCTCTCGACCCGATAGCTCTCCAGGTCAGCCGCGAGGCTCGCGATCTCCTGCTCGCTCAACACGGCTCCCTCCACCCATTCCCCATCACATCCCCCCATCCACCCGACAAGCCCCATCCGGCATCGACCCCGCATCCCCCGCCGGATCCGGCTCCCCATCCCCCGTCCCTGCCACGACGAGCAGCCAGTAATCCACGCAGCTCCCGTTCACCAGGATCAGCTTCTCCTCGTCGATCACACGTAGCTCCGCCTGATTGCCGGATGCGGCCGCCACCGTGCTCGTCTTCGTCCCGCACTTGTCGAACGACAGCCAGAGGTCCACGAACCGCGGCACCTCGCCGAGCCCGTGCCCGAGCTCGTACCGCATCCCCGCCGGGAACCAGAGCAACTCTCCGGTCCAGGGCGAGCTCATGTAGACCCCGTTTTCGACCGTGCCCTCCGTGTACCGAACGGGCGGGTTGTTCTCGCCCGACCTGTCGCAGTTCGGGCCGATCGCGTTGATCGTGTTGCAGCCACTCGCTCCTACCAGCGAGATCGCCGCCGCGAAGATCGCAAAACGCGAAGCGCGGCCCATCAACCGAGCCAGCGCGCCGCGTCCACGGCGTGGTACGTCAACACGAAGTCCGCTCCTGCGCGCCGGATCGACGTCAAGAGCTCCAGCACCGCGCGTTTCTCGTCGATCATCCCCGCCGCAGACGCAGCCTTGATCATCGCGTACTCGCCGCTCACGTTGTACGCGCCGAGCGGCAACGGCGACGCCGCGCGCACCCGCGTGATCACGTCGAGGTACGGCAACGCGGGCTTCACCATCAAGAGATCCGCGCCCTCTTCCTCGTCGAGTCGCGCCTCGCGCAAGGCCTCGCGCGTGTTCCCCGGATCCATCTGGTAGCCCGAGCGATCCCCGAACTTCGGCGCGCAGTCGGCCGCCTCGCGGAAGGGACCGTAGAAGCTCGACGCGTACTTCACCGCGTACGACAGGATCGCCGTGCCCTCCCGACCCTCGGCGTCGAGCGCTCGGCGAATCGCACCCACCCGGCCATCCATCATGTCACTCGGCGCGACCACGTCCGCGCCCGCGGCCGCATGCACCACCGCGGTCCTCGACAACACCTCGAGCGTCGCGTCGTTGTCGACCTCGAGATCACCCCGCGGACCCGGCTTCAGGATCCCGCAGTGCCCGTGGTCGGTGTACTCGTCGACGCAGACGTCCGTGATCACCAGCAGATCCGGCGCCGCGTCTTTCATGGCTCGGACGGCGCGGGGGACGGGACCGTTTGGATCGTACGCGCTCGAACCGCTCGCATCCTTCGTCCGGGGCAACCCGAACAGGATGATCCCGCCGAGCCCGAGCGAACGGGCGAGCCGGGCCTGCTCGGCCGCCGCGGCGACGGGCAGCTGCGAGACGCCCGGCATCGTCGAGATGGGGCGGGCCTGGTCGAGCGCCTCGTTGAAGAAGAGCGGCAGGACCAGATCCGAAGGGGCCAGGGAGGTTTCGCGGACCAGGCTCCGGATCGCGGACGAGCGGCGGAGCCTGCGGGGACGTTCGGTGGGGAACACGCGGCCACTCTAGCAGCGGGCGTTTTCGTTCGCAGGGGGTCGCTACGTCGAGGTGGGGGGATTGCATTTCCCAAAACAGGATCCATTTCGTCGTCGCCATGACCC
>JANMGF010001647.1:0-1293 GCA_031374535.1 Polyangium sp. (in: bacteria) | reverse complement strand
TCATGGTGGGCGGCTTCGTTCATTACACGTCAGATACCCTTGAGGGTTCGTCAGGGGCGCCGGTCTTCAACGAGCAGTGGGACCTCGTGGCGCTGCACCACCGCGGCGTGTTCCAGCGTGACGCTGCCGGCGTGCCAATCCGCGAAAACGGCGATTACGTTTGGCTTGCCAACGAGGGGATCCGCATCTCCGAGATCATCGCGCACCTGCGTTCGGAGAAGACCCCTGCCGATGTGCGCGTGAAGGTCGAACCCTTCCTTTACGAGTGAGGCCGCCATGGATCCAATCAAAGACACCACGCGATTTTACAGGTCCCGGTACACCCTCGCCGAGCGGTGGGGGGATGGCCGCGGGCTGCTCTTGAACTCGTTCTCTGGTGCCGTGGACATCGCGCCGAAGAGCCTCGTCGATTTCGTCAAGGCGAACAAGGTCGTCGACCTCGACGGCGAGGACGAGGATCACGCGGCCCTGATCGAGCGCGGGTATTATGTCGACTCGCCCGAGGCGGAGGACGTCGTGGCGCGCCACATGATGGAGCGCTCGAAGCGGGCCAATCGAGAGTTCGGCCAGCCAAAGTACATGTTCTCGCTAACACTGCGCTGCAACCTCTCCTGCAACTATTGCTGGCAAGTCATCGAGCACGGCGAGGCGCGTCAGGAGACGCCGATCATGAGCGACGCCATGGTGGACGCGGCCTTCGCATACATCGACGCTGAGCTCGTGCGGCGGAGGAGAAAGGACGCGTTCATCAGTCTCTTCGGCGGCGAGCCACTCCTCGAAGAAGAGGGCAGCCATCGGCTCGTCCGCGCGATCGGAGACCGGACGAAAGCCCGCGGCATGCACCTGCACTTCACCACGAACGGTTTGTCTCTTCCTAGCTACCGGGAAGAGATTCGTCGTTATCACCCGTCGATCCAGGTGACCGTCGACGGCGCCGAGGTGGAAAAGGGCGGGGGCGTGGTCCTCACGAGGGCAGGGCGAAACCTCGACGGCGTATTCGAAGCGCTGGCGGAGATGGCAGCGGAGGGCTCAGCGGCGCTGTTTCTCCGATTCCTCTGTTACGAGGGCACCGTCCCGGCGTTCACCGCGCTGGCGGATCGGATCTTCTCCGATCGCCGGTTCGACCGCAATTTCACGCTCGCGGTCGCCCCCGTGCAGAACAAGACAGACCTCGTCGATCCCATCATCCCTCCGAAGTTCCGGATCCTCCGATCGTTGCTCCAGGCGCTCGAGGGGCGCGAATACGCCCGCCGTATCTCCTACGTCGACTGGCGGAGCCTGAACCTGCTCTCG
>JANMGF010001188.1:0-2471 GCA_031374535.1 Polyangium sp. (in: bacteria) | reverse complement strand
CTTGGCCCGGAGCGCGCGGTGGAGGTCGCCCGCGTCCGCGAGCGCCGAGGGAAGCTCGATGGAGAGGGCGAGGAGAGGCTCTCGTCGGTTTTCGCTTGGGGCTCCGGGTCGCCCCTGCGCCCCAAACCCCGCATCCCGCAGGTTCGCGATCGAGCGATCGAGCGGGATCGTGATCTCCAGCGTGAGGCAAGCCTCGCCGCGGGCGCCGAGGCGGGCGGCGACGCGGGAGGTCATGGCGCGGAGCACGAAGAGGAGGGGCTCGACGCTGCTGATGGGGTCGTCGAAGCTCATTTCCTCGACGATCGTGCGCGGCGGGGCGTACGGGACGAGCGGCAGATCGTCGCGGCCGGAGGCGAGATCGAGCACCTCGGCGGCGCGCGGGCCGAGCCGTGGCGTGAGCTCGCTTCGGGGGAGCTTGGCGAGGGCCTCGACCGTGAAGATGCCGAGGCGGCCGAAAAACGCCGCGATGTCGGGATCGAGGGGCAACGCGGTGACGGGCAGAGGGCCGAGGACACGCGCAAAGGCCTTGGCGACGACGGTGGCGTACGGGGCTTTGTGCACCAGAAGCGCAGGACCCGAAAGCGCGGGGCTCGCGGCGAAACGCGCGAGCGCGCGGGCGATCCGCGGGCCGTCGGCGATCGCGGCCTGGACCTTGTGGCCGAGCGCGTGGATCCGCTCGCAAAGCTCGTCGAGCAGGGCTTCCTCGCCGCCCACGAGGTGAGCGGCTCCCGTGACGTCGAGGAAGACCGTGTCGAAGGGCGCATCCCCCGTGGGGCCGCGGCGTTTGTCCTCGTCGGGGCGCTCGGGGGCGAGGCGGATCGAGGCCGTGGTCCCGAGCCCCAGGCAAACCTCGGCCACCCGACCGAGCGCCACGTCGACCTCGGCAAACGAGACGTTCTGGATCGAGAGCTCCGCGAGCGTCGCTTGCGCCTCGGCCACGCGTTGGCCCGGACGAACCCCGTACCGCCACGCCGCCTCGTCCACGAGGTCGAGCGTGGCCGTGGCTTTGTCCCGCGCCTCCCCTGCCCCTTCGTCTCTCCCGGTGAAAAGCACGCCGAGCGGGCCGTCCGCGTGGTTCTCCCCCGGGGTTCGAACGACGCGTTGCCGCACGAGCTCGCAGCCGAGCTGGGGCAAGACCACCGCCACGATCCGCCGGCCCATCACGCACGCCTCATGCGCTCTTTCCGAGCTCGATCGACTGGGCCCCCGTCACCCGGCCGCGCCGGTCCTTGGCGACCCGCAAGCCCAGCCGGTCCTCGGCGAGGCGCTCGAGCTCGATCCGCATCGCAGCCGGCAGCGGCATCGCGCGGGAGGCGCTGGCGTCCGTGAGCAGAAGGACCGTGGTGTCGCTGCCCTCCACAGCGAGGGCGAGGCGACGGACGATGTTGACCCACCGGTCGAGCCTGACCTCGCCGCGGCACCCCGGCACGCCGGCCGTGTCCACCACGACGACCGAAAAGGCGTGGCAGGCGGCGACACGGACGGCGACGCGGGCAAGGTCTTCGAGGGTCGGCCGGACGACGAGCAACCTTTCGAGATCAACGCCGGCGCGGGCGAGGGCCGGCGCGAACAAGGTCCCGGGGTTCGGGGCAAAGGACGCCGAAGGCGATCCGGAGCCCCGAGCCTCGAACGCGGGGTCGAGCCAGGCGCACCAGGCGCCCCGCGTGTCGCTCTCGCCGCGGAGGCGGGCCTCGGCCTGGGCGGAAGCGCAGAGGGACAAGGCGAGGGTCGTGGAGCGGGCGAGCCCCTGGGGCGCCGTGAGCTCGACCACTGCACCTCGGGGGAGCCCTCCTTCGGGCAAGGAGGCGTCGACGGGGAGCAGGCCGAGGGGCAGAGCCTTGGCGCGGCCGGAGAGCCCTTCGATCTGGGGTTTGGGGCATAGGTCGCCGAAGGCGGACCGAAGCCCCGAGTGTTCACTAGCCCGAACGAGGGCGCTCTGGAGGAGCTCCCGGCGGCGGGCATCGGCGTCCGGGGCGTCAGCAACGGCGGCGGCGGCGCGGTACATACTGAACATCCTACCAGGTACCTGAACGCCGGCCAAGAAAGATGACACGAACGGAGCGGGTGTGGCGGACGTACTCTGTCCGGGGATGGGTGGAATCCTGGAGATGGGAAAAGCCCGAGGATGCTCCTCCGCGCCTCGACTGCCCCCGCGCACGGCGTGAAGCGCTGGGATCACGCCTCGACCGCCCCTGCGCACGCACTGGATGCCAAGGAACGGAGAGGATCCGCCCCCCGACCTGCCGTGACCTCGGCCAGATCACCTCTCGTCTGGGCCCGCTCGGCGTCCGCGCGGGGTAGATCCGTCCGTGACTGCCCCCCAGCGGACGTGGAGCACGCAAGGGAAGCGTTCAACCGGCTCCCCGCATCCGTGGACCGGAGTCGGATCACGACCCGAGTCGCCTCGCTGGGGCTTTGCCCCAGGCCCCACCAGGGGTTGTCCACCCCTGGACCCGGACCAGCCAGGGGCT
>JANMGF010001176.1:0-8629 GCA_031374535.1 Polyangium sp. (in: bacteria) | reverse complement strand
AGGAATCGCTCGATGCGCCGAAAGCGGTCACTTGCACGGTGCCACCACGCGGTCGCGGGAGCTGTCCCGGCATACGAACGCGATACCGCCCGGCGGACAGACGCTCGACGCTGTTGGGCTCTCCCGAGGAGTTCCACTGGTTGATGATGGGGACGACGCCGGAGCCTTCGTCGGTCGTCGTGAGATACGCGCCTTCGCCAACGCCGGTCGGCGACCCTTTGCGGACGTAACTCACCACGAACTTCGAGTCCGCCAGCGCGCCATTGGGGGCGTGGCAATCGACACGCACCGTCGCCGCGCTCCACAAGGAAATGGCGCCCCGGACCTTGCACCGCACGTTGTCCGTGCCATAGGCGCTGACCTGGACGTTCCCGCTCCATACGCTGCCGATGGCGGGGAAGGCCACGAGGTACTCCCCCGTCGCCATGTGCGTGACGGTGTTCGTCACGCCGGCGCCGAATACGTCACCCGATGAGTTGCGCGAGTAGTTGGACGGGGCGTTGTGGTCGGTCGTCGCGCTTTGCGCCCATGCGTACGCCCAGGCATTCCCCGGGCCGTCGTCCGGTCGAATGAGGATGTCCGATGTTCCGGTGTCGAGCAGCGTGGAGCCATCGAGCGGCGCCCAATCGTTCTCCGACGCGTTGGTGCTGCCGCCGGGATAGGTCTGAATCGATGCTCCGACGTAGGAAACCGGGATCTTCGTGCCGGTGTCCTCTTTGATCATGTGGTGATGAAGGTGCGGGCCACCCGAGGCGCCGGAGTCGCCGACGTAACCGAGGAACTGTCCCTTCTGGACGAAGGCCCTCGATCCGGCCGGCACGAACATGTCCGGGTTGTATCCCTTCGGTCCGCCAAGCGTGGGATCCAATTCTTCGGCATGCGTGACGAACTCGTCCTCGTGGGGACAGATCTCCTTCGGCACGGAACCCGGCATCAAATGGGCGTAGAGCATCATGTTGCCGTCGGCGCTCAGGATGTTCAGGTGATTCCCGGACCGAGGCACGGTGCAGCTACACGTCACGTTTTGATCGCACGGGTTTCCGTCCTCGTCCTCGTCGTTGCAGCCGTCACGACCCGGATGTGGCGTGTCGAGGGGGTTGTCGGGTGCGTTGCGCCAGCAGGTGACGACTTCGCCGTCATCGGACGCGTAGACCGGAATCCCGTAGGCGAGGTAGTCCTCCGGCGAATCGACCGTGCCGACGCCCGGCCGAACCGTTGTCCACGCGCCGGCTCCCGTGTCGAACCGGCGCACGTGCATGTCGTGGTGGTCGTTGGTGGCGATCCAGACCGCCCCGGGAGGCAGATCCTCCCCGCGCGCGGGGAACAACTTTCCGCTGAGAAGCGCGCTCGACGCTGTACCGATCTCGGCCTCGGATTCGGGGGCGTCCGCGTCGGTAGTCCCCCCGGGCGCGCAAGCGGAGATCGAAGCGGCCATTGAAAGCGCGATGGCGCGGGCAGCGAAAGGGGTGATCTGCGTCTTCATGATGTCGAGCTTTGCAAACCCCTTGCCATGATCCCGGCGGCGAAAAATCCCGCGAGATGCGCGGGATATCGCGCTCGGGCCTTGTCTGCTGTCATGCGCGCGTGACGAATGCCTGTTACGCTGTCGTGACACGTGTTCACGTGGCGTGACGGGTCCTGGGGGGATGTGCCGGTGCCGATGCATAGGCGCATCCACAAGGCAGAAAAAATCGACGCTGCACTTCGACGACTCTGCTTGACATCCGAGATTCCTCCCGCTTAGCATGCAGACGTTATGTCCCAAGCTTCTAGCGAGACAGCCGCGGAGAAGACTCGACGTCTCAGGTACTCCGACCACGTGTACTGGGTCAACGCCGAGCCCGGCTCGGGCCAATTCGGCTATCTCGCGTTCACCAAGCAGCTCATCAAATTCAACGTGAAGGCTGCCACGATCGATAGCGGACGGTACGTCATCACCTCCGACAACATCCGCCTCCACGTCAAGGCGCTCTCGTTCACGGGCGTCATCCCGGCCGGCGCCGTCGACTTGAATCGTCGGATCGACGCCTGGCGCGCGAAGAAAAACAACGACGACACCATCGCCTACGGCAAGACGACGGGGCAGCTCGGCAACGTGGCTGCCTCGTTCAACCGGTCCAGCACGAATTTCGACGACCACGGGTTCTGGGGCGGGTACTTCGGCTGCGAGCAGCATACCGTGTGGGCCATGGGCGCGTCGGCCAGGACGGGATGGATCATCCCGCCCGAATTTTTCATGGAGAACGAGGGGTTCGGGGGCACGGCTGGCAATGGCCCGGACATCCTCCCTGGCGGTTACGTCGGCGAGGCGCTGTCCACCATATCGATGGGGCACGACACCGACTGGATGATCGGCCGCCTCTTTGGGAAGGGACCGCTCGCGGTCCTGTATGGCCTCTACATGGAGACCTCGCCTCAGTACAAACGGGGGGGCTCCTGCGGGCTCTTCCCTTCGTCGGAACGCATGCTGGAGGGTCGAGATGGACTCGTGTATTTGCCCCCGATGCGGGATATGCGGCAGCAAGGCCGGACGGACGCGTATTACCGGGGAATAGAAGCATCGCGGCGCGCCGTGGTGCAACGAAACCAGCAGATTCACGACCGGATCGACGCCGCCCTCGACGCGACCTCCGGGCCAACCGTCAATTACACGAACCAAAACTCCCTCGGTTCCTGCCTCCACCCCTGGCGAGACGGCTGGATGGTCCAGTACAAGGACACAGGGGCCGGAGGGTGGCTCAACGACGGGGGATATGACGATTTCGGCGCCATGATCCTGCCTGGTCAAAGGGATCAGTATCGGTGGAACGGCAGCGAATCCGCCACCGCTAACAAGAGCAGCTCCAGTCGGAGCTTCAACCAGGAAGCAACTCCCTATTTCGGCTCCCTGAGGAAAACATGACCAGCACCACCTCATCCGTGCAAGCCGCGGCGGACACCGTCCTCTCGCGCGAGAACGTCCGCATGCGCTTCGCGGAGGCGCCAGACGTCACCCTGTCGATCCGCAGCTTCGACATCGTCGAGGGCATGAGCCAGCTCTTCGAGGCGGTCCTCACGTGTGTCTCGCTGAACGAGGATTACGACCTCTCGGCGCTCTGCGGCTCGCGGCTCGAGCTCGCGCTTTCGGGGCACGTCGAACGCAAATGGCGCGGCATCTGCTCGGAGGCGCGCTTCGCTCGGGTCTCGGAGGCGGGCGACGGGCTCGCCAGCTATGTCATCACCCTGGTCCCCGACCTCTGGCGCCTCACGCAGCGGGTGCAAAATCGCCTCTTCCAGCACGTCAACATCCCCGCCATCGTCACGACGATCCTGAAGGAATGGTCGATCGAGCACGAATGGCGCGTCGACACGGCGAAGTATCCGCCGCTGGAGCTGCGGACCCAGTACGGGGAGACCGATTTCGCGTTCGTCTCCAGGCTGCTCGAGGAGGCGGGTATTTCGTTTTCTTTCGTCGACGACGGCGAGCGTATGAGCTGCCTCGTCTTCGCCGATTCGCCGGAGCGCGGCAAGGAGCGCGAGGGGCTCCCGATCCCCTTCGTCGACGACGCGAGCCAGGCGCAACGCGCGATCGTCCCGCAATACGTCACGCGTGTCGAGCTCGCCGAGAAGGTCAAGCCGGGGCGGGTCACGGCGCGCGATTACGATTTTTTGCGCCCGCGGATGCCCATGTATTCTCAGGCGAGCGCGGAGCGGCCGAACGAGCATACACACGAGCAGTATCGGTTCACGCCGGGCATCGGCCTCTCCGAGGGGTCTGCCTTCGATATCCGCCGCGGCGCCTCGCCCTTCCAGGTCGCCGACGACCTCGCGGCTTCTCGCACGCGCAGCCAGTTCGCCCAGCTCCGCGTGCAGCGCGCCCTCGAGGCGTTGCATTCGGGCCGCCGCGTCGTCAGCTACGAGACCAGCGTCAACGACCTGAGCCCGGGCGTCGTTTTCCGCATCGGCCGGCATCCTCGCGCGGATTTGCAGCAAGATCGCTCCCTTTTGTGTATTCGTCACCGCGCCTCCGGCCGCGTCGCAGACGCGAGCTCCTGGGTCTTCGCGGGCGAGGCGGTCTCCACGGATGCGCCTCATCGGCCGGCGCAGATCACGCCGAAGCCGCGCATCTATGGGCTGCAAACGGCGGTGGTCGTGGGCAAGGAGAATACCTCCAATCAGGGCGATATGCGGATCCCCGGCGTGCAGTCCGTGCTGAGCGCCGCGGCCATGGCCGGCGCTGACGACGTCATCCGCGACAACATGATCTACGTCGACGAGCACGGCCGGGTGCGCGTGCAATTCCCCTGGGATCGCGAGCACAGCTTCGACAGGCAAAGCTCGATATGGATGCGCGTCAGCCAGGGCTGGGCAGGCGCGGGCCATGGCCTGTTCACCATTCCCCGCGTCGGACACGAGGTGCTCGTGGGCTTCCTCGATGGCGATCCGGATTGCCCTATCATCGTGGGGCGCATGCACAACGCCAAGGATCCTGTGCCTTACCCGCTTCCCGGGGCCATGACGGTGAGCACGTGGAAGACTGCCTCCACGCCGACGGGCGATGGCTTCAACGAGCTGCGCTTCGACGACGCCTCGGGCAAGGAGCACGTGTATCTCCAGGCCGAGAAGGACATGGACCACCTGGTCAAGAACGATATCAAGCAGGCGGTCGGAGGGAGCGCGACGCAATACGTACAAAAGCACGACGTGAAGGCGGTCGGCGGCAGCCAATCGACGATGGTGAACCTCTCCGAGCAACACGCCGTGGGCCTCGATCAGGCTCAGTTCGTCGGTCTGCACCGCACGACGCACGTGGGCGTCGAGGACAATACCCTCGTCGGGACGCGCTGGGGCGTGACCATCGCGCGCGGCATGACCGATCGTCTGGTTCAGCAGCTCGAACAAGTCGCCGGATCGGCCGGCAGCGTCTTGCGGAACGCGGCGACGACCGTGCTCGGGAGCATCATGAACACGCCCAATGCGAGCGCCTCCGCCTCGCCGCTCGCCGAGCTGGGAGAGCAGCTCTTCGAGGGTCTCAAGCAGGCCCTGGAGACGGTCAAGGGGTATACGATGGACCCCGGCCCGCCCCCGACGCTTATTGAAATGGTCGACAGGCAGATCAAGCTCTCCACGGGCGAGGCATCCATCGTGCTCGACGGGCCGAACATCACGATTCAGGCCCAGGGCAACATCATCCTTCACGCGATGGAGCACGTCTCCGTGCTCAGCGAGAAGGAGATCGCGATCGGAGGCCGGGAGAAGGTGGCCGTGGTGTCCGCCGCGAGCGACGTGATCCTGCAAGCGAAGCAAGACCTGCACCTGAATCCATTCACCGAGAGCCAGGTTCCGCGGGAGGCCACGCGCATCGGTCGGCCGGCGGTCATACCCATTCCACCCGACAAGTGCCTCGTCTGCGAGGGTGCCATCACCATCGGGCAATGGGGGCTTCGCTCGTGTACGGCGGCTTCGGGCGCGCTCGCAGGGCTCTCGGGCGGCTCGCTCCCGACGGAGGAGCCCGAACATGGAACGCCTTCTCCTGCGGCCTCGCGGTCCGCGGACGAGATCCTCAACGTCCTCTCGAAGTCCTCTCGTACCGGGTTCAAGGGTGATATCGTCGAGCATGCAGCGCGCGTCGCGGTCGAGGCGCTCTCCGCGACGACCCCCTCGCTGCATCGCGTGCTCACGTGGCTCGCGGACAACCACCATATCCACCCGCTCGATCGCGACTCCTTGATGGAAAGCACATCCGTCTTCGAGGGGTCTCCGGAATTCCTCGGGCTGCAGATCAGGTGGTGGCCGCCGATGGCGGACGAGCCCGGGGCGGCGCAGTTTGCGGCCAACGCGGGGGAGGTGTCGAAGAATGTCCTGCCGCTCGATCAAGGGTGCATCGCTCTCGACGTGTGTATGCCTCTCGGCAGCGTGACGACATTCTTCAATCAGGCTGCGCTCATCGAGCTCGCCGCGCTCATGCAGATCAACCTGGTGCGCAAACCCGAGCCCGCGGTCGACTCGTTCATCCACCAAGCGGCCGACGCGCTCCTCGACGTGGTGGGCAAAGAGGTGAGCCATGACTGATATCCCCGAGAAGGACGAGCGCCCCGAGGACTTGCTCCACGTCGCGCTTTGCCGCGAGGCCGACGATTTACGCCGCATGCACCCGCTCATCGGAGCCAAGCCCGGCCTCGATCCCTGGATGTATTGGGATTGCAGCGGTACCCGGAGCCGGCCAACCCCGGTGGCGGCGCTGCTCGGCATCTGCGGCTTTGCAGGCAGCCCTCCGCCGGCGCCCGAGGTCACGGCGCTCGACGAAAAAGGCGTCACCAGCGTCCCCGTCCTGGGCTTCACGGTCCCGGTCGTGCAATACGCGGCGGTGCGCACGGCCATTCAGACCGTGATGTCCGGGCGAGTGGGGGGGTTCGTGCCGCTCGTGGTGGCCCAGGCGGGCTTTCACGACGCCGTGATCGACGTGTTTTCGTACATCTGGACGCAGGCGGGCGGCCCGCCCATCTGGGTCCGCACCCCGGATTTCCAGCTCCGCGGCAGCGGCACGAGCGTCCCGGAATCCCTGCTGCCATACGCCGGCCAGGTCATGAGTTACGGAAACAGCGCCTACATCCGTGGCAACCGCGGTCCCCGCTGATAGGGGCAGATCAGCGCCATTCAGTGCGTGATGGGGCCCGTGGAGATGATGACATCGTCGTAGTCGACGGTTTGCGCGGAGGGAGGCGCCCACGTCGCGTCGCTGCCGCCGTAGAAAGTCGAGAAGTAGAGCGTGTCGATGCCGTAGGTCGCGCCGGCGAGCCGGTAGAGGAAAGCCTGCTCGTCGAGGACCGGCTGCTTGTCGAACCAGGCCTCGAGGACGCCGTCGTTCTGCCCGGGCGTATTCATCACCAGCCGGTGCTCTACCGTGTGCCAAGTCCCCGGCTGGAAATCAACCGCGCTCCCGCCTGACATGTAATCGTAATCGTCACCGCAATTGTTGATTTTTTCGGGGAAATACATGTACTGGACCGCCGCTCCCCCGGTGCGCCACATCATCCGCGCCGAGAAGCCGGTCGTGTCCTCTACGCAGCCCGTGGGGGCCGAGCCGCCGACGAGCCCGGGGAGCTTGCCGCCCTTCACGAAGGCGAACCCCTCCCCGAACCGCACCCGGTAGGCGAGGTAAAGCTCTTGATACGTTTGTCCGAGCGGCACCTTGAATTGCACGCCGCCGTTCCCCGGGCCATATTCGCCTGCCGGGTACGTCACCCGCAGGAATCGATTGCCCGCCTCGTCGACGATGCTCGCGCGCCCCTCATCGAGTCCATCGTTCCAGCTCGGCGCCCCGAGGAAATCGCCCGCCACCATATCCTCGCTGTAGACGCCCGGCGCGCGTTGCTGGAAATCTGCGTGCACGAGCGCGTCCCCCGGGCTCGCTCCGCCCGCGCCCGCAGTCCCGCCGGCGCCCGCGGTCCCGCCCGCGCCTCCTCCCGTCGCCGTCCCCCCGCCGGTCCCCGGCGCGCCGCCCGCGGGAGAGGAGGGACCGTTTTCCGCGCATGCGAGGAGAGACGCCCCAGCGAGAACGAGAACGAAGGCCGCGATCCGGTGAGTCATGAAAGGAAGGGGATGAAACCGCTTCCAAGAAGTCAAGTGTTTTCTTGATTCTTGGTTTGCGTCGTCTGACGTACGCGATGTCACGTAAGCCAGTGGGTGGGGGCAAGCAACAGCCCCCACCCCACCGATCCCCTCTTACGGGCAGGCCATCCCCACCGGGTTCGCCGGCCCGACCTCGCCGAGCAATGCCTCGACCATCTCGAACCCGAGGCCCATGGAGATGCCGTCGCACGTCATCTCCGGGTCCTGGCTGCCGTCGGTCATGATGTCCGATGCCTGCCGGACCTGGGTCAAGAGGTTATCGAACAGCGGCGTCCCGCAGAAGCCGAGCAGGTCGCCGACCTTCTTGAGCTCGGCCACGAACTCCTCGGTGTTGAGCACGCCGCCAATCATGCCTTCCGTCGCGCTCTTCCGATCCTCGGCGAGGGTCATGATCATGCGCGCCCCGTGCAAGGTCAGCTTGATCGACGTGGTCTTCGTCGGCGACTTCACCGGGACCGAGAGGATGAACGTCACGTCCTTCCCCGAGTCGAACATCGTGCCCGTCACCGAGCTCTTCGGGAAGAGGATCGTCGAGGACTGCGCATCCATGGGATCGCTGAGGAGCCCCGGCTCGACCGGCCACTTGTCCGTCCCGTCGAACTTGGGCGCCGCGCCGAGCGTCGTCCCGCCGAAGAGCTTGCTGGTGAGCCCGGAGGCGTCGCCCTTCTCAGGCAGGCACTCCGCCTTCACCAGCGCGGTGAAGTTGCCGTTCTGGATGCCGGTGTTGATATCCGTCACCCACGTCGGATAAAGCGCGAGGACCGTGGGCAGGAGGTTTTTACCGAACGAGTTGTCGATGCCTTCATCGCCGTCGGGGTATGCCGTTTGCGTCGAACCGCCCGCGTTCGGCTTGCACACGTCGTTCGAATTCCCCGTCGACACCTTGCCGTCGATGTTGAAGCCGAACTTCTTCCACTCCCCGCTGTTGCCCTCGCCGAAAAAGAGCTCGCGGACGGCGAATACCGTGGCCTCCTCCGGCGGGCAGGTCACCCCGCCGCCGGTGCCGCCCTCCCCGCCG
>JANMGF010001154.1:0-11584 GCA_031374535.1 Polyangium sp. (in: bacteria) | reverse complement strand
CGCCCACCACCGCGTCCGCCGCGGCCCGCCCGCCTTCGGTGCGCAGGATCTCCTCGATGTTCTGGCGCGCGGCCTCGATCTCCGTGGTGGAGAAGACGCGCTTGACCAGCAGGTACCCATCTTTCCAGAACCTCTCCGCGTCCGTGTCCGGCAATCCCATGGCGGCGCATTCAAGATCAGGTTCGCCACCAAGACAACCTTTTTGTGCTAGGTTCGCGCGCCAGAGCGCGATGCTATTCAACTCGCTTTCGTTTCTGATTTTCTTCCCGATCGTGACGCTGGGGTACTTCGGGCTCCCGTTCCGCTTTCGCTGGATGTGGCTCCTGGCGGCGAGTTGCCTGTTTTACATGGCGTTCATCCCACACTACATCCTCATTCTCGGCGTCACGATCGTGGTCGACTACATCGCCGGCCTCCTGATCGAGCGCGCGCCGGCCTCGCGGAAGAAGCTCTACCTCGTTCTCAGCATCGTCACGAACGTCGGCTTCCTCGCGGTCTTCAAGTACGCCAACTTCATTGTCGAGAACGTGAACGTTCTGTCGCGTCTCCTGGGGACCACGACGCGCGTGCCGGGGCTCGACATCGTGCTCCCGATCGGCCTCTCGTTTCACACGTTCCAGGCGATGGCCTACACGATCGAGGTCTATCGTGGAAACCAGAAGGCGGTGCGGCACTTCGGCATCTACGCGCTGTACGTGATGTTTTATCCGCAGCTCGTCGCCGGTCCCATCGAGAGGCCACAAAACATCCTGCCCCAGCTCGAGCAGGAGCACAGGTTCCGGTACGACGACGTGACGAATGGCCTCAAGCTGATGGCCTGGGGGTTCTTCCAGAAGGTCGTCGTCGCGGATCGGCTGGCCATGATCGCCGATCCGGTCTTCAACCACCCGACCGAATACCACGGGCTCACGTTGCTGGTCGCCGCCGTGGCCTTCACCTTCCAGATCTACCTAGACTTGGCCGGGTTTTCTGACATAGCCGTCGGCTCGGCGGAGGTGATTGTTTTTCGCCTGATGACGAACTTCCGCCGGCCGTTTTACGCGAAATCGATCTCCGAGTTCTGGACGCGCTGGCACATCTCGCTGTCGACCTGGTTCCGCGACTACCTCTACATCCCGCTCGGCGGCAATCGGGTGTCCAAACCACGCTGGTACACGAACCTCTTCCTCGTTTTTCTCGTGAGTGGCCTCTGGCACGGGGCGACCTGGAACTTCGTCATCTGGGGCGCTCTCCACGGGTTTTACCTGGTGTTTGCCCTCGTCACGGCGCCGCTCGTCCCCGAGATCCTGAAGGACAATACGCGGTGGTGGGTTCGGATCTGGAACGTGGGTTCGGTGTTCGTGCTCGTTTGCCTCGCCTTCGTTTTCTTTCGCGCGGCGACGTTCAAGGACGCGATGTACATCCTCTCCCATGTGCCCGATGGGCTCGTGGGTGATCTGAAGCTGCTTTTCGCGGGGCGCCCGCTCTCCCTCCAATGCAAGGGCGGCCCGTGTGAATGGGGCCTGGCCGTGGCGGGGCTCGTCGTGATCCAGGTCGTCCACTTGATCCAGCGGAGCGGCTCGGTACGAGAGTGGATCGCGCAGAAGCCGGTCTTCTTGCGGTGGCCGGCGTATGCGGCGCTCGTGTATGGGACGATCCTGCTCGCCCGGTCGGGCGGCGGCCAGTTCATTTACTTCCAGTTTTGAGGGAAATGTCCGTGGCCCATCGAGACGTACGCAAGTTTCTCCCCCGCGCCGCTCTCCTCGCCGCGCCGCTCCTGATCACGCTCGCGTTTTACGTGGTCTGGGATCCCTTCAAGGTCGTGCGGAGACACGCGTTCGGTGATTATTACGATCTGGGGGCGCCCGTCGAGCTCAACCGCGATTACGTGTCGCTCGAGATGTTCCTCGAGAACGACCCTCGCCGGCACTACGACTCGTTCATCCTCGGCAGCTCCCGCTCGTTTCCGCTCCACTGCGACACGTGGCGCAAATACGTGCCGGGGATCGAGCCGTTCCATTACCCGGCGGCCTCGGAGAACCTCCACGGCCTCTTCCTCAAGCTGAAATACCTCAGCGAAAACGGCCATCCGCTGAAGCATGTCCTCGTCGAGACAGCGCCGGTCAGCCTGCGGGATCTCTCGGCGCGCGACGACACCACGCACCGCTTGCCGTACCGGCTGTCGGGGGAGAGCTGGCTCGATTTTCAAGGGGCGTACCTCACGTGGTACTTCAAGGACTTCTTTTTCCTGAAGCACGCGCATTACAAGTTCACCGGCCGCGTGCTCCCCAGCGCCCGCAAGATGCTCGGCATTCGCCTCGGGCAGGTGAAGATCGATCCGCTGACGAACGATTACTTCTGGGCCGAGCTGGAGCGCGAGCTTTCGGCGGACGAAGACGCTTTTTACGCCAGGTTCGAAAAGCGGTACCCGCGTCCCCAGGGCGACCCGCCGCCGTGCGAGCCGCCGTCGATTGGCGAGGCGCAACGCGAGGTCTTGCAGTCCATCCGGGCGATCTTCGGCAAGCACGGGACGGACTATCGAATCGTCCTTCCGCCCGTGTACGACCGGGTGTGCACCGATCCGGGCGACATCGCCATTCTCCACGAGATCTTCGGCGCCGAAAACGTCTTCGTCTTCACCGGGGACAACGAGATCACGCGTGACAAGCGGAACTTCTACGACATCAACCACGTGCGTCCGTTCGTGGGGGACAAGCTTTTCGGCACGATGTACGGCGCCCCCGCCGCGTCACGCCCCTGACGCGTCACGCGTTTGGCAGGTTCCGTAAGGGAATGAATGGGCGCCATGTGGAAGGCGGAGTACCGGGGCGCGATTTTTTCATCTTTCAACTGTGCAATACGTGGCATCGGTGCGATGGTGGTGCCTGTACGCCTCGACGCTCGCTCGTCGAGGCGGTGGGGGACGGAGGGGCCATGGCACATTCCAGGAAGATCCTGCTGGTCGACGACTCGCCTACCGTATTGATGGTGGAGCGGACTTTCCTCCAGGCGGAGCGTTATACGTTGCTCAGCGCCAAGAGCGGCCAGGAGGCCGTGGACGTGGCGCTCTCGGAGCAGCCGAGCCTCATTCTGATGGATGTCGTCATGCCCGGGATGGACGGCTTCGAGGCGTGCCGCCGCCTGCGCGCCGCCGAGGCCACGCGCCGGATCCCCATCATCCTGGTGACCACGCGCGGCAGCCCCGAGCACGTCGAGCGCGGCTACGAGAGCGGCTGCAACGACTACGTGATCAAGCCCTTCGAGGGCGACGAGCTGCGGGCGAAGGTCGCGAGTTTGCTCAAAGCATCATGACCGGCGCCGCGCCCGACTCCACCCATCACGCGCGGGCGCTCGCCGTGCTCGAACGCCTGCAAAACGTCTCGAGCCCCGAGGACGGCGTCGCGGCGGTGGACGAGATCCTCTCCCAGCTCCTCGGCTCCGAGGAGTACGCCTTGCTCGCGCTCGACGGCGCGCGGGGGCGCCTCTCGCTCGTCGCGTCGCGGGGCGCCATCCCGGACGGGCTCGAACACCGAACCTTGGCCACGGGGCTCATCGGTCGTGTTGTCCGGCGGGGTGCGGCCTTCGTCGCGGGCCGTTCGAGCCGCCTCGGCGCCAGCGCCGACGAAGCGTCGCTCTCGGCTTGTGTTCCGCTGACCCTCGACAATCGCGTGGCCGGCGTGCTCGCCATTTTTCGACTCTTGCCGCACAAGAGGAAACTCGTTCCCGGGGACGTCGAGTTGCTCGACATCCTGGCCACGCACGCGGCCGTCGCGCTCAAAAGCACCGGCCGCGGGGCCACACATCTTGTCGTGGAGCCGTCCACGTCTGCCGCCTCGTTCGTGACCCCCGACGCCTCCCGGATCAAAACGGTCTACCTTTATCCCGGCGACGTCTACGTGGCCGACGTGCCGTCGCAGGTGACCGCGATTCTCGGCTCCTGCATGGCCGTGTGTTTGTGGGAGCCGCGCCTGCGGATCGGGGGCGTGAGCCATTTCATGATGCCGAAGGCCACGCCTGGCCCGTCGAGCTCCTTGCGTTTCGGGGACGTGGCGATTCCCGCGCTCCTGTCCGCGCTCGAGCGTCTCGGCGCGAAGCGGCAAGGCCTTCACGCGCGGCTGTTCGGCGGCGCTTCGGTGAACGGCGAGGTCGCGCCCGAGGTCGGCGCTTCGCTCGGCCAGCAAAACATCGACGTCGCCCGCGACCTGCTCGCGAAGTCCTGGATCCCGGTCCTCGCCGAGGACGTCGGCGGCACCGCGGGGCGCAAATTGTCCTTCCAGACGCACGACGGCAAGGCGGTGATCAAGGGGCTGGGGAGCGGCTGATGCGGCCCGAGATGGAGGCGTTCCGGGAGGTCTTCTGCGCGGAGGCCGCGGACCTGCTCGCGGAGATGGAGCGGGGCCTCTCGACGCTCGAGGGCTCCTTCGATCCCGACGTCGTTCGTGGCGTCTTCCGGGCAGCGCACACCTTGAAGGGAAACGCCGCGTTGCTCGGCTTCGAGGCCGTGGCGCGGCTCGCCCACGCGGCGGAGGACCTCGCGGAGGCGCTCTCCACGCAAGAGGCCCCGCCGACGCCGGAGCTTTTGCGTTTGCTCCTGCAAGCGGTGGACGCCCTTCGTGCGCAGCTCGGCCTCGGGCGCGGAGGCGAAGGATCGAGCCACGTGGACGCGGAGGACGTCGAGCGCAGGCTCGTCGAGGCCGTGCGCGCGAGGGGCCTCTAGAAAATACTCGATCTCCCGGCGGGGACGTAATACGTTCGACGGGTCACCCTTTCAATAGACCCGGCAAATCCCTATTTCGGCGCGCAGCAGCACCTGCGCCGCAGAGGCCCCCATGTTCGAAGCGCTCCAGAAGGCTACCCCGAACAACAAGTACAAGGTCGAGTGGGTGGAGCTCGACGTGGGGCTGTTCGAGGCCCAGGTGAGGAAGTGGCTCGTCCAGCTGGACTCGAGCAGCCTCTTCTCCGGCCCCGCGAAGGCCGACAGAATCGCGCTCGCGAAGGAGTTCTTGCAGGTCCTCTACATCTACAAGCACCTGCTCGCGGACAACTCGACCTACGGCGCCGATTCGCGTAACGCCCGGCTGGTGCAGTCGAAGATCGACAAGTATTCGTTGATGTATCGCACGATGTTCAAGAGTGATCTCGCGCGCCCGGTGCCGGAGATCCCGCCGCAGCTGGTCACGTTGACCAACGAGCTTTCGGCGAACGGGGCGAAGCGTGATCTGCTCGCGAAGAAGAAGCAGGTCATCCGGTTCTGGCTGAAGGGCGTGCGTAATTTCAATCCGCACCTCGATGGCGTCTCGCTCAAGCTGCAATACATGGGCAACGCCGACGCCGCCACGGTGCGGCTGTTCCTCGATGTGATCATGAAGGACGCCTACAAGATCATGCAGATGCCTGATCCGCGTCCGTGGCTGAAGACGAAGGGCGAGGTCGAGAGCGGCGGCAAGGCGAGCTCGGAGGTCGTCTGGACCGATGAGGAGTTCAAGAAAGCCGTCAAGGCGGAGGCGAGCGCGTCGTACGGCGTCAAGGCCAGCGGCGAATGCGTCATCGAGTTCACGGGTATCAAGGCGGAGCTGAAGGCCGAGGCGTTCGCGGGCGCGATGGCCAAGGCCGAGGGTTCTGCGGAGTGGTCGCGCTTCAAGGGCGTCGAGGTCAAAGGTTCGGTCGAGGCCATGATCGGGGTAAAGATCAAGGCCGAGGCGAAGCTCGACGTCGCCGACATCTTCCTCCTGGAGGCGAGCGCGGAGGCGTTCGCCGGGGCGATGGCGAAGGGCGAAGTGGAGATCATCGCGCGGGTGGACGGCGTGGCCGTGAAGCTCGAGGCGGAGGCGTTCGCCGGCGCGAAGATCAAGGGCAAGGCCGGGATGAGCCTGAAGGTCTGCGGCTACGATATCATCAAGGGTGAAGCGGAGGGGTATCTGTCCGCGGGTATCGGCGCCAGCTTCAAGCTCGAAATGGAAGCGTCGGCGTTCGGCGGGGCGAAAATCGGCATCGAAGCGGGCGCCACGGTGGGCCTCGGGGCCGGCGGCGGGGCGAAGTTCACGGTATACGCGGACAACCTGCCGCGCGTGGCCAATGCGATCTTCGTCGGCGCGTATTACACGATCTTGAACGAGGGGCAGAAGAAGTACGCCTGGCAGGAGTATTTTCGCGGGCTGGAGGATAATGAGCTGCTCTTCAAGAAGGCCGATGAGCTCATCGATCAGGTGATGGCGCAATGCTTCCAGGACCACCAGCGCATTTTCGCATCCATGCAGGCGTATCAGCAGCTTCAGGCGTTGACGGCGTGGAAGACGCGGGGGAACCTCAATGGTGCGCTGCCGCAGGTGGTGGCTGCGCCGCAGGCGCGTCGGTGAGGTAGGGGGCGACACGTACGTTGCCCCGGCGCTTGCGTCTCCGTCGGCCCGGAGATGGGCGAACTCCACCGGACGGCGCATGGTCCGTATCGCATGCGGTTCGCCCCCTTCCTCCAAAGCGGCAATCAGGGCAACTTCACGATGGCCACACTATCGCCGAGGTTCGGTACGCAGAGCGTCCTCGTCGCCGGGTCGAACCCGAAATCGGCGGCTGGCATGAACATGTGATCCTTGCCGAGGTCGACCACGACCTCCTGCGCGCCATCCGAGGAGACCGCGACGATCTTGCCCGAAGGATTCTCCGAGAGCAGGTACTTCGCCCCGTCCTTTTCGAGCCCATCCCATTTGCCCTTCACATCGCCGATGGGCGTGATCGTCTTCGTGTTCAGGTCGATCGAGAGGAACGGCCCGAGGTTCCCGGGCGTGAAGTCGACGAGGCTCGCGACGAGGAGTTTGTCCCCGTCGACCAGCGCGCCGTTCGGCCCCGCGAGCTCCGGCGACGAGAGGAACGCCGCCTCGCTGCCTGCGGTTTTAGCCTTGAACGTGTAGATCACGTTGCCGAACGTGTCCGTCAGATAGACGTTCCCCGCCGCATCCACGGCTGGGTCGTTCAAGAGGACCGCTGCGGGGAAATTATAGTTCTCCACGATCATCCCCGTCGCCACGTCGATCCCATGCGCCTTGTTGATATTCGCGACGTAAAGGATGCCGTCGTGCAATCGCAGACCGGCCGGGGTATCGAAGCCCGTGACCCACTTGTCCGTGAGCTCGACGCTGTTCCCATCGACGACGAGCTTGCTGATCCAACCCTCGCCGTCCGGCTGAAGCAAGTCGCCGCTCGCCGGCGGCGCCATGTTGGAGACGTACCAGGTCTTGTTCGTGGCGTCCCAGTGGCAGCTCTCCGCACCGTTGAAGCCCTTGACGACCGTGAACTCGTAGCCGCCGGAGCCGCCCGAGCCGCCGGAGCCACCCGAGCCGCCCGCGCCCCCCTGACCGGTCGTCTGCGGGTCGTCTCCGCCGCAGGCGGCAGCGAGCAGGAGGACGCAGGGGAGAACCATCACGCAGAATTTCTTGGTCATTGTCGCAATCCCATCCAGGCCAGTCAGAATGTTGAAGTCCAAGCCCACGTCCGCCGTGGGAGGTCTTCACGATATCACAAGATTCGCTCTTCGAGCATGCATCCTTGCATGGCCGGCATGCACACCGTCCGATGCTGCGTGTCCTCCCGCGGCGGGCAAGCCCAGGCTGAGCAAGACGGTGGGGCGAGGGCGAGCGGGAAGAAGGGGCGGTTCGTAGTTCCTAGCGCTCGCCCGCCATGATAATCTTCCGATTCCAATTCGCGAAAACGCATACGGTCTGGAGATGATACCTTGAACCCATTTCGATCCTTCGCTCTTCCCTTCGTGTTGCTCGGCCTGATCGGGTGCAGCGGCAAACGCGAGCCCTTGCCTTCGGTCGAGCCGAACCCCTTCGCGGGACTGACATGCGACCCTGCGCTGTTCCCGGCTTCCTCCGCGCCTCCGGCAGCGCCGGGGGAGCGGCTGCCGGCATCGGAGGCGGGGCCCGTCCTGCAAGCCTACGAGGCGCTCCGCGCAGCGCTAAACCCCCCCGAAGAGCCTGCGATCGTCACGGCGGTATGCCAGGGGCGGGTCGCGCTCGGCCGATACCTCGGCGTCCCGGAGGAGGCCGCGGACTACATCCCCGAAAACCCAGATCCCTTGACCGACGCGGAGGCAATCTCGCTCATCGCCGTCGAAGCCCCGAAGCTCATCGGCACCGAGCCGTGGGTCGCCGCGATGGGCTCGACGTCAGGCAATGACGTGACGAGCCCGCTGCGCTCGTCGTGCGGTGCGCTTCGGCTCGAGGCGCTCGCCGCGCGATTGAACCCCGCGCAGGCCGACGCGCTGCTGGCCTCGGTGAAAGAGGGCGCCGCGTACCTCACCTCCGTGCAGCGCCCCGACGGGCTCTTCCCTTTCCCCGATCTCTCGGACGAGTTCGCGGCGAAGCAGAACGAATGCGAGATGCAGACCGGCGCGGCGAAGGACGCGTGCACGAAGGAGCTCGCGCGCGATCCGGCGCGGCTGATCCAGGGGGTCAAGAATGATATCGTCGCCCGAGGCGAGAGCCTCGACGACTACTTTCAGAATGGCTGGATCATCCGGGATGTGCAGGTGAACGGCGATGGCGGCGACTTGCAGTACGACAATGGCATTTGCGGCGAGGCCATGCTCGTCGCGGGCATCGTCCTCGGCGACGACGCCGTCCTCGAAGCGGGCCGGCGGGCAGCCGATTGGGCGGCTGCGCAGAAGCTCTCGACGAACTGGAACTACAACGCCTTTTCCGTTCGGCTGATGGCCCTTTATGGGCGCCGGCAGGGCGACGCCGCCCTCACGAGCGCGGCCGTGGAGAAGGCTCGGTTCGGCGTGCTTCCCGGCGAGCTCCCGACGGGACGCTGGGGCGACCAGCACAACGCGAAGACCGTCTATCACGCCATTTTGATGAAGAGCTTGACCGCGCTCGCTCTGGCGATCGCACCCGACGATCCCGAGCACGATCACGTGATGGCCTCCGTCGATGTGGCCCTCTTGAACTATGCGACCGAGCTCGTCAGCGCAGGCGGTACGGAAGGCGACGGCGACGGCCTCGTGGCCCTCGTCGAAATGCGCGCGAGGCGGCCGCTGACGGACATGGAAACGCAGGTCCATGTCCTGCTGCGGGCCAATGCGGGCGGCGGTACGAGCCTGAGAAACCCCAATATCTTGGACGAGCTGCTCGCGACGCAGGGCAAACACCCGCTTTTCGAATAGCAGCCGTCGTCGCCGAGGTCCAGACTCACCAGGCCAAGTTCGGGGAAAAGGCTGGCATCACGAAGGTCGATTTCGATTCGTTCCAGGAGTCGAACCAGCGCATCGCGAAGATCGACGCGCATCTGCCGGCATTACGCAAGCTGGTGGAGATCCTGGAGGAGACGCGGGCGAAAGAGGACGACCAGCGGCAGCGGCAGGTGGGCGCTTTTGCGGAAGCGGTCGACCGGCGGGTGAAGGCGAACGGGGATACGACGCTGCTGGCGAAGTACGAGAAGACGCGGAGTTATCGATCGGCGGTGGCGATGAAGGGGGTGAAGACGCGGTCGAAGAAGGCGCGGGTGGAGGGGGATGTGGCGGGCGAGGGGGAGGTGGGGGCGCAGGGGTGAGGTGATGGGAGGGGCGGTGGCGATTGCGCTGCCGCCCTGTCTGCGCCTCTCGCCACTCTGAGATGGCCCCCGCCGCCGATTCTCTGCGTTGAACGACCTTCCTGGGACGAGCGATCAACCTGCATCTATCGATTCGGAGGTTTGCCTTCTATGTTTGGCTCATCGGCGAAAGCGCGCGAGTGGCGAGCGAAAGTATTACCTCTCGAACTACCCGGCCGACACCGACCTCGGAACGCTCGCTTCGGTGGTCAAGGCGCGATGGGTTTGCGAGCAAGCGCATCAACAAATGAAAGAGGAGCTCGGGCTCGACCACGTCGAGTGCCGCTCCTGGCATGCGCTGCACCATCACGCGCTCCTGACGATGATGGCCTTCGCCTTCCTCCAGCACCTGCGTAACGCCGAAAAAAAAGACCGGGCGCAGCGGCCCGCCGCCTGAACCGTCGCTACCGGAAATCCGGCGGCGTTTGAATCAAAGGCTCGCTGCGCCCCAAAGATGCACGCGGTGCGGAGCGACGGTGCGGGCGCTCGTGCCGATATGACCGGGTGGGTGCAAGTGGCAGAGTAGTGCTAGGTGCGATCGCAGTCGGTGTTGGGCCCGCCGAGGCGGGTTTCACACGTCGCCTCGCCGGACCCGTCCGGATCAGGGCGCTGCATAGAGCATATTGTTCTGCCACCACGACATGCTGGTGCACGCCACCCCGCTGCAGGGCAGGTAGTAGTACTGCGCTTGGTTATACGTCCACTTCGGGGTCACGTCCATCCACTGGAGGCCATACGACCCGTAAGGGATTCCGACGTTTGTGCGATTCGGGGGTATGTCGGATGAGTCGAACTGTTTGGCACTTTTGAAATTTTGAGTGCTCCCGCCGAACGAGATAATCTCCGCGCAGCCTGCGGTTTTGACTCGCGACAGCACGTTCACGTAGTAGCCGCCCCCGCCTGTCGACGAATAGACTGGCGTGGTGAGGGAGGGCGAATACGGATCCCCGTAGCTGTACTCGATCACGGCGGCAGGTCCGGTGCAGGAGGTCGAGGCCTGCTCGGTCTCGGCGACGTCCTCCGCGATCCCTTCCGCCGGATCCATTGCACCGCATCCCACCGCCAGAAGGAACGCTGTCCCCGCAAGGCACTCGGCGACAGCCCTCATCCAGATACTGCGTAGCATCGATACTCTCCTTCTTTCCGTTCCAGCCCGATGTCCAGCCCCGGAGGCCAAACGCAGGCCCGCTTGAGATGATATTGCCGACCAGGGCACCCGTCCTTCATGGAAACCGCAGCGCCCGACGACGGCCATCAGTGATGTACGCCACGGTTGAGGGTTGCTCGGGCCACACCTGTGCGCTGCTCGAAGACGGGAGCTGTTCTGATCGACGTTCCTCCAGCGGACGGAGCCATCAGGATTGACGAAGGAGCCGGTTTGCCCCGTCGTCGAGTCGGCCGCGATGTTGAGCCGCGCCTCGGAATAGATATCTCAGTGGTTGAGATCCGGGGCATACGATCAGGCGCTCCCCGATTCGCCTCCGCCCCCAACGCGACCGCGCCCACCCCCGCCGCGCGCGCCCCCGCCGCCCGTCGCCCTCGCGCCCCCCACGCGCTAAAACCTCCCGCCCCGGCCGCCGCGACCGCGTCCGGACCCATCGCGACCGCGTCGAGGCCCATCGCGACCGCGTCACGCGCCACCGAGATCCCGTCGTCGGTGGCCGGCAAAACCTCACCGCACCCCCGACATGAGTGGGGCACGCAGATCCGCAGCGAGAAGATCCTCACGGACCTCGTGCGCTTCGGCGGCCTCCTCGGCGAGTTCTGGCCCAAGGCCACGCCCGCGCAGAAGGGGAACCTCCTCGGCTTCTCCACGCCGCTCCTCAAGGTCCTCGTCCATTCGGGGAAAAAGCTCGTGGACATGCGAGGGCAATTTGACGAAGCGACCGACGAGCGGGAAGCGGGCCGGGCCGCCGCCATCGCCATCGCGGACCGCGCCTACAAAGAAGGAATGGATGAGCGCGAGCGCCTCGTCACCGCGCTCGACGGTGTGTCGGACCTCGAGCCCGGCCTCGAT
>JANMGF010001150.1:0-14721 GCA_031374535.1 Polyangium sp. (in: bacteria) | reverse complement strand
ATCGAGGCCGGGCTCGAGGTCCGACACACCGTCGAGCGCGGTGACGAGGCGCTCGCGCTCATCCATTCCTTCTTTGTAGGCGCGGTCCGCGATGGCGATGGCGGCGGCCCGGCCCGCTTCCCGCTCGTCGGTCGCTTCGTCGAATTGCCCCCGCATGTCCACGAGCTTTTTCCCCGAATGGACGAGGACCTTGAGGAGCGGCGTGGAGAAGCCGAGGAGGTTCCCCTTCTGCGCGGGCGTGGCCTTGGGCCAGAACTCGCCGAGGAGGCCGCCGAAGCGAAGGAGGTCCGTGAGGATCTTCTCACTGCGGATCTGCGTGCCCCACTCGATCAAATCGGCGTGGGGGGTATCGATGGCATACCGCTCCGCCTCGTCCGCGGTCGGCGCGGGCACCATCGCAAGGACGGAAGCCCAGGTATAGGTAGGGTTCTGCGCTGTCATGGGGGCCACTGTAACCGGTCACGGCGGCGGATGGGAAGGCAGAATTTGCGGCTGGAGGGGTGTGTCGGGGGTGCGGCGAGGTTTTGCCGGCCACCAAGGACGGGATCTCGGTGGCGCGTGACGCGGTCGCGATGGGCCTCGACGCGGTCGCGACGGGTCCAAACGCGGTCGCGGTGGGTCCAGACGCGGTCGCGGTGGCCGGGTCGGGGGAAGTCGTCACGGGTATGGACACCCGGCGTCACGTGGAGAACCATCGCAGGCCCATGCATCCCGGTGAGGTGATCGCGGAGCGGTTCAAGATCGAGCTCGTCGCCGGGGCGGGCGGCATGGGCACGGCGAGCGCAGCCTTCACGTCTGGATGGCTCCCCGGCGCGCCGAGCAAAGCAATCACGCCCTCCTCGTAGAATGTCTCTCCAAAGACGCTCGCCGAGCCGGCCTGGTCAATATGCTAACCAGGCCCACGCTTACTCTTATTTCAAATGGTAACGTCTTGCAAGGCTCCCCGAAGCAGAATAAGCTTGGGTCACGCGGACGGCTCCGGTTCCCGAAGGGTCTCGGATCTGCGTCACAGCCCATGTTGGTGAGCTGCCCGCGCGTTGAACCCAAGCTCGGCGTGACGCTGGAACACAATGTCTCGCGAGGGGTGTGCGCGATTCCGGACGGGTCGCGCCTCCATCGCTCTCGACACCATGTCGCTGATCGCACGATTGTGATCGGCGGCGTCACGTATTCGTACATCCCGGAAGGAACCGACATGACGCAGACTCTTCGTTATTCGCTCGCGCTCGTTCTTGCTTCGCTCGGCCTCGCGGCTTGCGCCGTCGGCGCGGACGAGGGCGCCGAGGACGTGGGGGCCGCCTCGGCTGCCATCTCGGCGGACGGCCGTTACATCATCAAGTTCAAGGATTATTCGAAGCGCAGCCAGGTCATCTCGGCTGCCAGCGGCAAGGTCGCGCGGGAGCTGCCGGAGCAGGCGGCGAGCGCCGTGTATCTGCCCGACGCGGCCGTGCAGGCCATGGCCCAGAATCCGAACGTCGAGTACATCGAGGTCGATCAGCGCCGCCAGCCCTCCGGCCAGACGTCGCCGTACGGCATTTCGATGGTACAGGCGAACGATCCCGCCTTCACGAACGCGGCCGGGAGCACCAAGGTCTGCATCATCGATTCGGGCTTCTATGCAGGCCACGGCGATCTCCAGGGCCTGCCCGTCACGGGCCAGAGCGGCACCTCGTGGAATACGGACAGCTGCGGCCACGGCACGCACGTCGCTGGCACGATCGCCGCGGTGAACAACACGCAAGGCGTCGTCGGCGTCGCGCCGAACAACGTCTCGCTGCACATCGTGAAGGTCTTCGACGGCGCCGATTGCGCCTGGACGTACTCCTCGGATCTCGTCGGCGCGCTGAACGAGTGCCGGAACGCGGGCGCCAAGGTCGTGAGCATGAGCCTCGGCGGCAGCTTCTCGAACACGACCGAAAACAACGCGTTCTCGAATGCCTACAACGCGGGCGTCCTCTCCATCGCGGCCGCGGGCAACGGCGGCAACAACAGGGTCTCGTATCCGGCCGGGTATGCGTCCGTCGTGTCCGTCGCGGCCGTCGATTCGGCCAAGGCGAAGGCGACGTTCTCGCAATACAACGCCGACGTCGAGATCGCGGCGCCGGGCGTGGGGGTGCTCTCGACCGTGCCGTGGACGACGGCGGGCCTCACGGTGGGCGGCAGCTCGTATGCGGGTTCGATCATCGACGGCGCGGCTGCGTCTTCGGCCTCGGGCGCGATCGTCGATGGTGGTCTCTGCACGGCGGCAGGCTCGTGGGCAGGCAAGGTCGTGCTTTGCCAGCGCGGCACGAATTCGTTCGCCGAGAAGGTCGCGGCCGTGCAGGCGGGCGGCGGCGCGGCGGCGGTCCTTTACAACAACGTGTCCGGCGGCTTCGCGGGTACACTCAATGGCACGAGCACGATCCCGGCCATCAGCATCAGCATGGAGGACGGCCAGGCCCTCGTCGCGAGTTCGCTCGGCCAGACGGGCACCGTGAATACGGTCTCGGTCGCGCCGGGCACGGGCTACGAGGCGTGGGATGGCACCTCGATGGCGACGCCGCACGTCTCGGCCGTCGCGGCGCTCATCTGGAGCCAAAAGCCCACGGCGACGAACGTGGACGTCCGGAATGCGCTCACCTCGACGGCCGAGGATCTCGGCGCGGCGGGTCGTGACGTGAACTTCGGGTTTGGCCTGGTGCGCGCGAAGAACGCGCTCGACGCCCTCCTCGCGGGCGGCTCGAGCGGCGGCGGCGGGCCCACCTGCGGCGCGTCCGGCGCGACCTGCTCGGTCGCCGCGGATTGCTGCTCGGGCACCTGCGGCGTCAAGGGCAAGAAGGTCTGCAAGTAATCCGGACCGGGCGGGGATCCGGCCGGCCCGTTTCCCCGCCCATTTCCTGACGTCTTCCGGGCTCTCGCCGCGCAGCCCGCATCTTCAAAAGGCGGGTCCTCCTCCATCTCCATGGCAAACCACGTCGGGCTGCGTCGCCACGAAGGTTCAGATGCGCTGGTCCATGGATTGACCGGGGCACCATTCCCTGGCAAGACGTGTGACCACGCGAGATCAGGATGTACGGAGGGTGAATGCATTTGATATGGTTCGCCCATGACTTCCGCGAAACAACGACATCGAGCTCTCTCGTGGCTGCCCCTCGTTTTGTTCGCCGCGACCGCGGCCGCGCTCGCCTCGGCTTGCTCCGGGACCGACACGCAGCCGACGCCTAGCAACACGTGCACGCCAGACCTGGCATCCATCCAGGAAACGGTTTTTGCGCGGTCTTGCTCACAGCAGGGTTGTCATGCGTCCGTCGAGCCCGCGGCCTTCCTCGACCTGGCGTCGCCGGGGCTCGAGAAGCGGCTCGTCGGGACGCCTTCGGGGACGTGCGAAAACAAGGCCCTCGTGGTGCCGGGCAATCCCGCGCAATCGTTTCTGGTCGAGAAAGTCAAGCAGGAAATGCCGACCTGCGGCCTGCGCATGCCGCCCGCGGGGGGCCTTCCGGCCGAAGAGGTCTCGTGTATCGAGTCCTGGATTGCCGATCTTCCGGACGGCGGATCCGACGCCGGGTCCGACGCGCCGTCGTGCGAGACGTGCGCCAGCGCGAGTTGCGTCGACCTGCAAACGGATCCCTCGCATTGCGGGGCCTGCGGGAAGGTTTGCCCGTCGGGCGCCGCGTGCGCCGCCGGCGCCTGCGCGTGCAGTGAATCACTCACCGCATGCGACGAAACCTGCGTGGACACGACGTCGGACCCGATGAACTGCGGCACGTGCGGCAACGCCTGCGACGTGGGGAAGGTCTGCAACGGCAGCGCGTGCAACGACACGTGTGGGATGCTCGAGGCGTGCGGGGCTTCCTGCGTGGACACGAGCACGAGCGTGACGAACTGCGGCGCGTGCGGGAACGTGTGCGCGGCGGGCACAACCTGCCTCGGAGGGGCATGCGCTTGCCCCGATGGCGGGGTTTCTTGCAGCGGCAAGTGCGTCGATCCGCAGACCGATACGAACAACTGCGGCGCATGCGGGAACGTGTGCGCGGCCGGGCAAACGTGCGCGGGCGGCGCGTGCACATGCGGCAACGGAAGCGTCTCCTTTGCCGCCGACGTGCAGCCGATCTTCACCGCGAGCTGCGCTGCTGCCGGTTGCCACAAGGGTGTCGCCTCGCAGGCGGGGCTCGATCTGAGCGTCGGCAATTCGTTCGCCGAGCTCGTCAATGTTGCGACCTCGCAATGCAACGACGGCCGCAAGCGGGTGCTGCCCGGCGATCCCGCGCAAAGTTACTTGATCGACAAGATGATGAACGTCGACCTCTGCTCTGGAACGCAGATGCCCAAGACCGGGCAGCTTCCTTCGGCGCAGATCTCGACGGTGGCGAACTGGATCTGCGCCGGGGCGCCGAACAACTGACTCTGCGATGTCGCCTGGTGCCCCAGAGCTCGAGGAGGCCGCCCCGGGGCGACCGCCGAGACTCGCGGTACCAACATGGATGGGATATCGGCGAGCGTCAATGAATCCGTTCCGGACTGAACCGTGACGCTCTGCCTCCACCCCGCGCCACGCTTGACCATTGCCAAACCTCCAGGCTATTCTCTTCCGATATGGGGTTCATCATGCGCAACGTCCTCCTTTCCCTCTCCCTCTCCCTCGTGGCCTTGCCGATCGGCTGCGGGGGTGCGAGCTCGCAATCGAATGTCCCGGTCGCACCCAATCAACGCTTCGCATTGTCCACCGCCGGAAGCGAGGATCTCGGAGCGGCCGTCGATCCAGAGGGTATTTCCGGAGACGTCGTTCGTCTTGGACGATACACGGACGAACAGGCGCTTCGTGGCGACTTCCGGGGGAAGTTCGTCAACGCGCGCATCGAAGGCAACGCCGTCAAGGGGCTCGTGGGCGAGGATCGGATCGAGGTCGAGGTGAAGCGCGACGGGGGCGTCGTCACTTCGCGCGGCGTGGTCTACAGCCGTCCTGCCACCATCACCATGGACGAGCAGAAGCTCTCCGCCAAGATCGACCGCTGCGAGCTCGCGCTCGTCCGGAACGCACAGGACGAACCGACGGTCACGATGACGTACAAAGGGCTCCGCACGTGCGAAGGAATCGCGGGGAGCCAAAACATCGTGGTGCAGGTCGGCCAGGGGCTCATGGCGTGGGGCGACGCCGAGCGGATGGCCGCGCTCTCGCTTCTGCTCATTCGACAACGCTGACGAGGATTGAAGGGTCCTCGCAGCGCCGAGGGGCGGGCACACCTTCACGCACCCGGAGCGCAGCCCCCCGGAACCCCGCTACCACACGTGCACTCGATGCAGCCATGCTCGGCGCACGTCCCACACGAAACCGCGACCTGCTTGCGCAGCGCCTCTCGCGCGCGAAAGACCCGCACCGCAGCGTTCGACGGCGTGATCCCCTGCTCCTCTGCGAAATCCTTCACCGCGATCCCTTCCACCTCGATGCGCTCGAGCGCGTCGCGGTATTCGGGTTTGAGCGTCTTCGCCAGGCGCGTGACGCATTGGCAGATGGCGCCGCGGACCTCCTGATTTGGCTCCGCATGCCCCTCGACCTCCGAGGCGAAGGAGTCGAGCGCGCGCTGGGATGACCCTCGACGACGGTGGTGATCCACGACCGCGTTGCGCAGGATGCGATAGAACCAGGCGATCGCGGACTCGCCGTCCCGGAGCGTGTCCAGACGCTCGAGCCCGCGTGCAAAGGCATCTTGCAGGATGTCCTCGGCGAGGGCGCGGTCGCCGAGGCGGCGCTCGAGGAACCCGAGGAACTCCCGGTGGTTGTCCACGAGGATGCGGGCGACGTCGCCCTCGACGGGAAGCACACCCTCCCCATCCGAGGGCCGCGCCGAGCCATGATCACCCATGCGCTCGGTTGTCGCCTCCGCGCGTGATCCTGTCAATACGACGATGCGCACGCTCGTCACTTCGCCCGGTAGCCGCGGAGCCGCAGCGAGCTCAGGAGCACCGAGACGCTCGACAAGCTCATCGCCGCGCTCGCCAGGACGGGGGACAGGAGCCAGCCCGTCAGCGGATAAAGCGCGCCCGCGGCGATCGGGATGCCGATCACGTTGTAGATGAACGCCCAGAAGAGGTTCTGCCGGATGGTGCGTAGCGTCGCGCGCGAGAGCCCGAGCGCGACGGGCAAGGAGGCGATTCCACCGCGGAGCAGCGCGATGTCGGCCGCGGCCACCGCGATGTCGGTGCCACTCGCGACGGCGATTCCGACGTGTGCGCTGGCGAGCGCCGGAGCGTCGTTGATGCCGTCCCCGACCATGGCCACGACGCGACCCTTCGCGCGCTCCTCGAAGACGATACGCGCCTTGTCCTCCGGGCGGACCTCCGCGAAGACCTCGTCGATCCCGAGCTCTCGTGCCACCGCGCGCGCCGTGGCCTCGCGATCGCCGGTCGCCATGGCGACACGGATGCCGAGCCGGTGCAACGCGGCGATGGCCTCTTTGGCCTCCGGCGTCGGGAGGTCGGCGATCGCGACGAGGCCGGCGAGCTTGCCGTCGATGGCGACGAAGGAAGGCGTGTTTCCCTTGTGGGCGAGCGCCTGGGCGGCTTCTTCGAGCAGCACCGCGTCGACGCCATTTTCGGCGAGATAACGCGCCGTGCCGATCTGCACCTCTCGCCCACCGACGCGGGCGAGCACGCCGCTGCCAACGTCGGCGCGGAACTCCTCGGGCTGCGTGAGCGTGAGGCCACGCGCGCGTGCCCCCTCGACCAGCGCCTTCGCGACGGGATGTTCGCTCCCGAGCTCGGCCGATCCGACGAGCTGCAAGAGCTCCTCCTCGCGGAACGTCGACGTGGCCACCACCGCGGAGAACGAAGGGCGGCCCGCCGTGACGGTGCCCGTCTTGTCGACGAGGACGGTATCGACCCGGCTCGCCGCCTCGAGCGCGGAGCCGCCCTTCACGAGCACGCCAAGCTCGGCGCCGCGGCCGGTGCCGACGGCGACCGCGGCAGGCGTCGCAAGACCAAGCGCGCAGGGGCAAGCAATGACCAGCACGGCGACGGATCTTTCAATGGCGGCCGCGAACCCCGCCGTCGTCGGATCCGCGATGAACCACGCGGCAAACGCGATCGCCGCGATGCCGAGCACGATCGGGACGAACACCCCGCTCACCGTATCTGCCAGGCGCGCGATGGGCGCCTTCGACCCCTGCGCTTGCTCGACGGCCTCCACGATCCGCGCGAGCGCGGTCCCGGCGCCGGTCTTCGTGATCCGCACCGTGAGTTGCCCGCTCTGGTTCAGCGTGCCGCCGAAGACAGGCGCCCCTTTGCTCTTGTCGACGGGCATACTCTCGCCGGTCAGCATCGATTCGTCGACGGCCGACGCGCCCGCGGCCACCTCGCCGTCGCTCGGCAAACGTTCGCCGGGACGAACACGCACGAGATCGCCGGGCGAGAGGTCGGCCGCCGGGATTTCCTCCTCCACGTCCCCCACGAGCCGCCGCGCGGTCTTCGGCTGGAGCTCGACGAGCCCGCGCACGGCGTCCGTGAGGCGCTTGCGAGCGCGCGTCTCGAGGAGTTTGCCGAGCAAAACGAAAGTCACGATGGCCCCGACGGCCTCGAAATAGACGTGCGGTCGCATTCCGTGCGCGGCGTGCGGGAAGAGGCCGGGGGCGATCCCTGCAATCGCGGAGTACACCCACGCGGCGCCCGTCCCCATGCTGACGAGCGTGTTCATGTCCGCCGAGCGGTGCCGGAGCGCGGACCACGCGAGGACAAAGAACCTGCGGCCGGGACCCACGACCACCGCCGTCGCGAGCGCGAGCTGCACGAAACGCCCGATCGTGCCGTCAGCGCCCGGGATGCGGCCGTGCGACATCCCGAGGACGAGCAGCGGGACCGAAAAAACGAGCGCGAGCACGAAGTCCCGCCAGAGGACGCGCCGCTCGCCGTCGAGGCTCTCCTCGGCGATGCGGCTTCGAGCGGCGTGCGAGAGGGGCGCGTCGCCCGGCGCGATGTTGCCCGCCGGGACGCTGTAGCCCGCGCGCTCGATGGCTTGGACGACCGCCTCGACGGACGACGCGGCCCGCACGAACGTGACGCGTGCGTTCCGCGTCACGAGGTTCACCTTCGCCTCGCGGACGCCGCTCGTCGCGAGTAATGCGCGCTCGATGCGCCCGACGCAGGCGGCGCAGGTCATGCCCTCGACGGGAAGGTCAATCTGGCAGACGTCTCCGTCGGTGGCGGCGTTGTTCAGGAGAGCAGGAATGGATGCGGTCGACATGATCACCTCTCTGTCGACGGCGCAGACGCGCAGCATCCTCGCCTATTACACAGGTCGTCGGCTGTAATAGAGCCGGACGGCTGCGTCTTCAGGGTGTGAGCGGCGAAAAAGGCCGCCTCCAAGAAGGAAAAGACGCCATGAAAGAAACCCTGCTCCACGTCGACGGGATGAGCTGCCCATCCTGCATCCGCCACATCGACAGTGCGCTCCGCGACATCCAGGGCGTCGACAAGGTCGACGTGAAGCTGCGCGAGGGCACCGTCCTCGTGAAGCACGATCCGTCGGCCGCGCCGGCGAACACCCTCATCGAGGCCCTGCGCGACGCCGGCTACGAGTCGCGCCCCCACGCCGCCTGAATCAGCAAGCAAGCGCCGGAGCGCGCGGCCTGGAACGACCAAGCCGCACGCTCCGGTCCTTCATCCGCAAGATCCTTCCCCGCAGCTCATCTCGCGTCTCTCCACCGAACTTCGTATCGGGATCGATGCCATCCCTCTTCCTCCGATCGGCCTCGGCGCGATCCGCCACGGTCCCCTTGGGGTGCTGATACCAGCTCACGCGCGTGCTGCCGACGGGCACGAGCACGGTCGTCTCCGGATGACGCGCGGCCGCCGGGATCTCGCCGCCGTTTGCGGCGATCCCCTGGCGCTGGCTTTCGAGGACCTGGAAAACGCTGACCTGCATGGCGTTGTACTGAAGCCACGTCTCCGCGAGGGCCTTCTCGCGCGCCGGCAGGACCACCTCCCGGTAATGGCGGGCGCGGCGACCAGTGGATTCGACGCGGTTCAGCGCAGTGCGCACGGTTGCGCGGAGCGCCCGGGTCGGGCATATCGGTATCGGTATCGTCGCGGATTGGCTCCTCGCGGTGGCGGTCGTGGCGGCGCTTGTGGTTGCGGGCCAGGCGCCATGCGATGGTCACGGCCATGCGCTTGATGATGTCATCAGAGAGGGACCCCCCCGCCTCCGCCTGCAATTCCGGTCCGGACTGGCACTTCAGAGCCACGCTCGGGCGAGCCAGAGGGTCTGTCGGTGGTCGGGGATGTTCTCCAGATAGGAACGGCGGACCGAGGCGTCGGGGATTTTCGCGGCGCGCGACAGCAATTCGTCACGCGCCTCCGAGAGCACGCGGCGGGCGGATTCGTGGTCGCCCATTTCGTGGAGGAGGACGGCGTGGCGGAGGAGCACCGGGGCCTCTCCGGCGAAGAACCTCGGCCCGTGCCGCCCCAGGGCGACCGCCTCGCCGGCGAGGCGCGTGGCCTCGGTGATGTCGCCGGCGATCGAATCCCCGCGCCCGATCGACACGCGGACCTCGGAGTGCATCGCCTGCAACTTGCGCAGGAGCTCGTATCGGAGCCGCGAATTGCCCATTCCGGCGGGCCCCGTCACCAGCACCACGCTCGCCCGCCCCTCGTCGACGCTCTCCTCGATGATCTCCAGCAGATTCCTGAGCTCACGCTCGCGACCGACGAAGGGGCTCGGCCTGCCGAGCAACATCCGCGCCTCGCCCCCGAGCTCCCGCTCGCCGCGCAGCGTCCATCGCCCGTCGTGCCCGGTGACCTCAAAACGGACGTCGAGCAGCGCACGCGTAACCTCGTCGACGTAAATCGCGGTGGAGAGCCTGCTCCCCGCCTCCTCGCCCCGAAGACCATCGAGGACCGACGCGGCCTTGTCGAGCACCTTCCCCACCGGCAAACGCTCCGTGCTCACGCCCCGACCCGTGAGCAACACGGCCGGCGCATACGGCAGGAGCGCCTGCAATCGCAGCGCGCATCGCGCGGCGGCCGCCGCGCTCGACGGCCTCGGGTACTGGTTCGACGCGTAGCTCGGGAGGAGGTGGGGGCGGCGGCGGAAGCGGCAGCCTCGCGAAAGGAGGCTCCGACGGAGGCGGAGGCGGAGGCGGCGGCGCGACGTTCTGCACGCCGTCGGAGCACTGCACGGGCGCCGCGGGCTGCACGCGAACGGGCGCTACGGGCTCGAGCTGCCTCGCAGGAGAGGAGCCGTGGCTCGCAGGTTACGGAACCACACTGCCGAAGTTGACCGAGATGGTCGCGTTGCCCGTTGCTTGGTAGCCCCTCATGTAGAACTGCTGCACGAAGAGCTTCCCGTCGTGCCGAACATCGCGGAGCTGGTGGAAACGGTCCCACTTGATCGCCGACGTACCGGTGTACGTGATGGCCGCCCGGTAGATCGCCTGGAACCTCGGAGCCATGGTGCTCTTGGCCAGGTTGGGGACGCCGTGCACACCACCCCAGGTGTTGTCTTGGAGGCTGGTCCAGTCGTTGTAGGCCCCTCCCCCACACTTCATCATCTTGAAGGACCATTGCGTGGTCAAACCATTGCTCGTGTCGATCACGCCGAAGTCGGTCAAGGTCTGGCTGGTCGAACTGCTCGCCGAGCAGGAGAAGTTGGCCCCCGTCGAATCCCCGCCGATGCTGCATCCGACGCTCGTATCGAAGGTACCGGAGGTGTTGTCACCCAGGGGTGCGTGGTTGTAGTTGGCGAGGGCGGCCGTGCCCGAGGTCGGCGTGAACGTGAACCTCAGCATCTCCTGATACCAGCCGCGACGGCCGTTCGCGACCGACCCGCCCTTGGTGTCCCACGTCATACCGCCGGACGTCACACCTGCGCCGCCTGCGCTGTAGATGAGGAACTTGCCCTGGGGAAAACCCTTGTTGGCGGCGACGAGCTGTTGCTCGACGTCGATATCGATCGAGGACGTCTTGCTGGCGTCCGTGGCCGTGTAGGTGTACGTCGCATAGTTGAAATAGTTGTACTTGTACGAGCCTGCCTTGGGGGTGCCTACCGGGGTGGCCAGGGTCGTCCCGAGCTTGGGCAGGTTCTGGGCGATGTCCGAGACGATTTCGTCCACGGTGAGCAGCTCGGGCCTGGCGACGATCTCCTCCGGCTCTTTCTCGTCGAGGGCGGGCGGCATATAGCCGGCCTGCGCCTGCGCGGCGAGCTCATCGAGGGCCGCCACGTCCGTGCCTTGCTCGGCGGCCAAGGCTGCGCGCTCTTCGTCGTTCATGGCCAGATAGGCGTCGAGCATCTCCGTATTGATCGACGTGGTGACCTCCGCGGGCGACGGCACGAGCTTCACCGTATCCTCCGGCCCGCTGTAGATCTTCACCTCGCTGCGGTCAACGCCGGGCAGGGGGCGCACCAGAACGGCCTTGCCGTCCACGCCGACGCCAATGAGACGCGCCATTTCCTCCGTGTGAACGTTCTCCAGGACAATCGCCACCCCGCTCGCCCGCGCGCTCTCCACGAAGTCACGGTAATCGTTCATGTGCGCCTGGTCGACCGTGGCGAGATCGATCGCGATGGTATCGCCGCTCCGCAGCTTGCCGCGCAGCGTATCGAGCGTCTCGACCTTGGCGGCGTCGATGACATGCCGATTCTCCGCGAAGCGATGAATCACGGGCGTGGACACCGAATCGATGGGCGTGAGCGTAATCACGGACGAGACGAGCACGTTCTCGACCTCGGCGCCATCGGTCGGCAGCGCAAGGTCGGGGTTCGGCGATTCGGACGCGCAGCCGGCAGCAGCACTGAGGATCGTGGACACGACGACGAGCTTCGCGAGCGAGAAGGACCGCGTTTTCATGATGAATCTCCTGTGCTTTCCAGTTCGGGGGGCGCTGTTCTGCGGCGTCCGGTTGCTGAATCTCTGGAAAGCAGGGAGTGTGCCATCCTCGATCCCCGCGATTTCCGCGCATCCGTGAGTCGCGCGCGCCGGGTATTGAGCGAATTGCTCAAACTTGAACAAGCTGCTCAAACAAGAAGTTGAACAAGTCGCTCAACCTCGAAGAGGCTGGTTCATCGACTTCTTACTCTTCAGGCTCTTCGCCCGACTGGCGCCCCGCCCCGCGCGGTCGAGGCAACCCGTACAGCGATAGCCGCGTCAGCAGCGTACCACGCGAGATCCCCAGAAGATTCGCAGCCTTGGTCTGGTTGCCCGCACACTGCTCCAGCGCGTCCACGATGGCCTGTCGTTCGAGCGCGTTCGCCTTGCCGCGTGCGCCCCATGACGGCGGAGGCGGCGGCACGGCGGGCTCGCTCACCTTGTCGCGTGAGCCCCATGACGGCGGAGGCGGCGGCACGGCGAACTGCTGGGACGGCCGCGGGACCGTGTTCGGCGGGACGTCTTCGCCCCCGTCACGGCTGCTCGCCCACTCCGCGCCGGCCTCCATCCTCTCCGCGTGCAGGTCGTCACGCGTGATGACGTTCCCACGAACGAGAAGCGCCGCCCGTTCGATCATGTTCTTCAGCTCCCGGACGTTGCCGGGCAAGGGGTGGCGGAGCAGGAACTGCCGCGCTTCAGGAGACAGGGTGAGCTTTCGACCCTGGCCCTCCTGCGCGCACACCTGCGCCAGAAACATCTCCGCCAGGCCTTCGATCTCCTCGACCCGCTCGCGCAGCGGGGGGACGACCAGCCTGATGCCGTTCAGCCGGAAGAATAGGTCTTGACGGAACGTCCCCCGCGCGACCTCACCCTCCAGATCGCGGTGCGTCGCCGCCACGAAGCGTACGTCGATCGGCGTGGCGACGAGCCCGCCCACCCGCCGCACCTTGCGCTCTTCGAGGACACGCAGGAGCTTCACCTGGAGCGACATCGGCAGCTCGCCGATCTCGTCGAAGAGCACCGTGCCGCCCTCGGCGGACTCGAGCAGACCGGGCTTGGTCTGAGCGGCCCCCGTGAACGCGCCCTTCTCGTGCCCGAACAGCTCGCTTTCGAGCAGCGTCTCCGAGAACCCGCCGCAGTTCAGCCGGATGAACGGTTTGTCGGCCCGCGGCGAGCGCGCGTGGATCGCTTCCGCGAGCACCTCTTTCCCGGCCCCCGTCTCGCCGTGGATCAGCACGTTGATCCGCGAGGGCGCGATCCGGTCCACCAGCTCGTAGAGCTTCACCATGGCGGGCGAACGGACCCTCAGCGAGGCGCCGACGTCGTTGCCCGAGTAGGCCGTGTCCCATTGGAACAAGAGGGTGAGCGAGCCGATCCGGACGAGATCCCCGGCGGAGATCTCGACAGACTCGCGCGGGGTAAGCCGGCGCCCCTGGATCATCGTGCCGTTGGAGCTCCCCAGATCTTCCGCGCGGAGGGGACCACTGGGGCCACTATGGAGCAACAGATGGCGCCGCGAGACCTCGCCGTGCTCGATGCAGACGTCGGCTTCGCGCGCGCGCCCCACGACCAGACTCCGGCCGATGTCAAGCCGGTAGGTCGCGGAAAAGTCGTTGCCCGTGACTCGGAGCGTCACGTGCTGTGGGCGAATCGTGGACGTGCTGGCAGCCACCGGGACAGTGTCCTGGTCTCCATCGTTGGGGACTGCTCGTACCGGATCTCGACGCATGTCCTCCTCAATAGTCCAATCGAAAGCGAGGCGGAAGTGTACCACCCGAAGGTGCAGCCCTTGATGATCTCACGCGCAATGGAAAAGTTTGCCGTTCCCGCCTTCCCCTTGCCACACGGCTCGGTCTAGAGCGCCGGCCGCCGGGAGTCGCGATTGACGTGTCGCGTTAAACCCGGTGAAGCGTGGTGATTCCGTGCTGGACGTGGCATCTCAGGGGAAGATGACGGCCGCCGGCAGATCTCTCTACAGGGATCTCGCGGACGAAGCCACGACGAAGCTCAAGGACGAACCCATGATTCCCTCGGGCAGGCCGGGGCCCATCCAGGCGGGCGTGACCGTCGACAACCACAAGCTCGTCGGACTGCTCGGGCGCGGCGGGATGGGGGGTGGGGTTCAGTCCGGACGGTCAGCGCATCGTCTCCGGGGGGTACGACACGACCTTGAGGGTGTGGGATGCCCGTGGACAGGACATCCCCCTCGTGCTCGAGGACACGGCGCGGGTGTTTATTCGGTCGCGTTCAGCCCCGATGGACGCCTGCAAGGCGCGTGGGCTCGCGGGGGAGGCTGAGGCGGTCCTGTTCGCGATGGCGGGGTCCACGCGCGGGCCTCGCTCGTGGGCGTCGTGCGTTCGCTTGCGGGGTTTGCCTCGGACGTCGCAGACGACCCGCGCGTCGAGGTCGCGAGCGTGCCCGTGACGGAACGCGATTCGTGATGCTGGACCCGTACGAATGGATAGCGCGTATTTGCGACATGAGCCGTGGGCTTGGCTGCTTCGGCATGTCTTCGCGTTGGACGTGAACGTTTGTCCAAAATGCGCAGGGCGAATGAAGTGGCAGGAGGTCGCACTGACACAGCAGGCGATTCAGGCGGGTTTGGCACGTGCAGGTTTGGCGGCACGGGGAAATCCGAAACCGCAAGGGGCGCCGCTGAAAGCAGCTCGCCCCCGAGCAGGCGGTCGAGATGCCGCACCGAGATCCCCTGATGCGTGAGGAGCACGCCTCGCACCATGCCTGTGGCTGCGGGGCTCGGCGCCGAAGAGGGGGGCCCTGTCCGCCGCTCGCGATCGATGCGGGTGCGGCGTTCGCCCCCGCCGTTTCAAAGCATCCCGGCGTCTCACATGCGCGCGCGGTACATCTGCCGGGCTCGCTCGGTCACGACGGG
>JANMGF010001124.1:0-7496 GCA_031374535.1 Polyangium sp. (in: bacteria) | reverse complement strand
GCGCGTCGTCGAGGCGGCCCATGCCCATGTACGACTCGGCGCGGTTGGCGAGGAGGACGGCGCGATGCTGGCCGAGCGGCTCGTGCGCGAGCGCCTGCCCATACGCGTGCACCTCCTGCTCACGTTTGCCGAGCACGGCGTAGGCGATCGCCAGCTCGTTCCACGCCGCCGTCGTGATCGCAGGCGGGGCGCTGCTCTGCGCCACCGTGACGAGCACGTCGATCGCCTCCTCGAGCCGGCCCGGGTTCATCGGCTTGCGGTCCTGACCGAGCCTGCGAAGCACGTGGCCGAGCCGGATACGCACGCGCGGATCGGCGCTCGTTGCGCCCCCCGCCTCCTCGAGCCGTCGCAACGCTTCGAGCATGTAGACATCCCGCATGCGCAGGAGATCGACCGCGGGGTTTGGCTCGAACAGGGTGTCGTTCTGCGCGAGGTCGTGCTTCAGGAGGAATTGATCGGCCTCGTCGAGAAGCGCCGCGCGCGCTGCGGCAGCGGGCTCTCGGGCCTTGCTCCAGACGGAGGGGCCCGCGAGCGTTTCACGGGGCAAACCGAGGAGCGCAGCCACGAGCGTGGTCGCGAGGAGCGTTGCCCGAAACGATCGTCGCTTCACGGCGCCCCCTTCGCGCCAGAAGGACGGGGCGCCTTCTTCGCGACGTCGAGCCGCGCCCGCGCAGAAGCCGCCCACGGGGCCTTGCCGCCGGGGCCCGTGAGGTACGTCTCCCAGAGCTTCACGGACGCCGCGCCGTCGGCCGCGAGCGCTTCGAGGCAAGCCTTGTCCTCGGCCACCGCGAGGTAACTCGGTCCGCCCGAGCGCAGGCGGACTCCAGAGGCACGCGCGTCGGCGAGCGCGGCGTCGGCCTGCACGCGATCACCGTTGCGATCGAGCACGAGGACGAGCGAGAGGAGAACGTCGCCCGAGAGCGCGCTCGGAGGGCGTTGTCGGGCCTCGCGGAGGTAGGCCGCGGCCTCGTCGAGAGGCGCGCGTTTGGCTTCAGGGGAAGGCGCATCGACGGCACTGCTGGAGGAGCTGCCGGCCGCACGCAACGCCGCGACGGCCATGGAGACGTGCGCGGCTTCGAGGAGGACGGCGACGCGGCGATCGGCCGAGCCGAGCAGATCGATGCGCGGCACGAGCGCGCGGTAGACGGCGAGCGCGTCTTCGAGTTTGCCCGTCTTGCGCAGGACCTCGGCGAGATCGTGCATCGTGGGCGGGTCCTCGACGCTGCGTGGATCCTTGGCGCGCGCGGCCTCGAACTCGCGCGCAGCGTCGTCGACTTTGCCGAGCGCGAGGGCCGCACGCGCGAGGAGCACGCGAGGCGCGGCGTGACCGGGCAAGACCTTCTCGGCGCCCTCGGCGGCGGTCTTCGCGGCGGCCGGATCGGAGACGAGCAGCGCCTTGGATCGCGCGACGAGATCGCAGTAACGCCCGAGCTCCGGGGCACGCGCGAGCGCCCAGATCGTCGGTCGACGCGAGAGTCCACGCCGGACGGTCGAGGCACACTCGCGAGGACGTCCCGACGCAGCGGCGGCAGCGACGAGGCTCGCGCCTTGCCCGTTCGACGACGGAGATGGAGACGCGAGGACGATCGAGGCCAAGAGGACGCTCGGGATCACGCGCGGCAGTATACCGATCCGAGGCGTGACGCGCATCACGGCTCGCGGCCGAAAAGGCGGGCGCGGGGAAGTGGCCGCACGGTTCGGGCGCGTCTTGGCCATATCTTTTGCACGTGTCCTCCTGCACTCTGTAGAACCGGAAAGAACGACCTCGAAGGGTTCGACGTGATGGAGGGCGACCGCTGGCTCGAGCGCGGAGCGCGCGTCGGTGATTACACGATCGAGGATCTCCTCGGCGAGGGTGGCTTCGGCGCCGTCTTCCGTGCGCGCAGCGACGCCGGCGTGCCCGCCGCGCTGAAGGTCTTCAAGACGACCGCGGGCGAGCTGACGGCCGAACGCCTGATCAGCCAGCAGAACGAGATCGAAGCGCTGCTCAAGCTCGATCATTCGTCGCTGATCGAGCTTTACGGCTACGGGTTCGTCGAGGGCGTGGGGCTCTACCTCGCGATGGAGCTCGCGGTGGGCGAGATGCTCGACACCTACCTCGAACGCGTGGGAGCGCTCGAGACGCTGGAGGCGGTGCGGCTCGCGCGGAAGGTGGCCGAGGCGCTCGCGCATTGCCACGCGCGCGGCGTCCTGCACCTCGATCTCAAGCCGAGCAACATCGTCATCGTCGACCCGCACGAGCCACGCGTGAAGGTGCTCGATTTCGGGCTCGCCACGCTCACGTCGAGCTGGCAATCGGACGACACGCGCGTGACGGCGGGGACGGTGGGCTACATGGCGCCCGAGTGCCTGCGCAGCGGCCGCGCGCGGCCCGATCCACGCATGGATCTCTACGCGCTGGGGACGATCCTGTACGAGCTGGTCTCGGGCAAGTTGCCCTTCGAGGGCCGCGGGCAGCGGACGATCATGATGAACCGCGCGGTGGGCGAGATCGTGCCGCTGCGTGAGGCTGTGCCGGGCGTGCCGCCGACGGTCGCAGCGCTCGTCGACGAGCTCCTGGCGCAGGATCCGTCGCAGCGCCCAGGAAGCGCGGCGCAGCTCTGCGCGCGGCTGAAGGAGATCTACTACGAGACGTTGCGCGGCGAGGAGCCGGAGGAGCGCGGGCCGCAGAGCGCGCGGGCGCCGCAGAGCGTGCGGACGTTCTCGCTGCCGCCGCGCCACGGCGACGAGGTGCCTTTCGTGGGGCGGGAGGGCGAGCTTTCGAGGCTCGCGTCGCGCGTGCTCGGCGCGACGGCGCGGGGCGCGGCGCCCGTGGTGATCGTGGGGGACGCCGGGATCGGCAAGAGCCGGCTCTGCTCCGAGCTGCTCAACGTCGTCGAGCGGGACGGCGCGGCCGTGGTGATTTACGCGCGTTGCCGCGAGCTCAGCGCGCTCGTGCCGTACTCGCCGCTGCGGGAGGCGCTGAGCCGCGTCGCCACGGCCACACGACGCAAAGGCGCGGCAGGCCCGCTCGTGCAGGCAGCGATCGACGCGGCGAACGACGACGATCCGGAGCTGGTCACGGCGCTCGTGCCCGAGCTAGGCCGGGGCCTCGGGGACGCCGATACGCGGCGCCACCTGCTCAGGCCCGCGTCGGCGCGGCGGGTGGCCGAGCTCGTGCGCACGCTGGTCACGAGGATCGCCGCCGACCTGCCCGTGCTCGTGGCCATCGAGGATCTGCACTGGGGCGACGAGTCGACGCTCTCGGTGCTGGAGATCCTCTCGGGCAGCCTCGGCGCTGCGAAGGTCTTCCTGCTTGGAACGACGCGGCCTCCGTCACGCGTGGCCTGGCACGGCGTCGAGCTCATGGATCTCGGGCCGCTCGATCGCGAGGAGAACGCGCAGCTCCTCGCCGAGCTCGCCCTCGGCGGAGACGAAGGGATCCTGCACGAGCTCGAGCGCCGCGTACCGCTGCTCGGCGTGGGCAACCCGCTCTTCGGCATCCAGGTGATCCGGAACCTCGAGGTCGAGGGGTTCGTCACCCGGACGGCGTTCGGCACCTTGTGCCTCGGTTCACGCAACCTCGCCGATTACCGCGCGCCGGACTCGATCACCGACGCGCTCCGCCGCGGCGTCGACAGCCTCTCGCCCGATTCACGCGAGGTGCTCGGCGTGGCAGCGCTGCTCGGCCGTCAGTTCCTGCGCTCGGACCTCAGCGCCCTCGGCCTCTTCGACACGGACCGCATCGACGGCGCCCTGCGCGAAGCCGAAACACGTTGCCTCTGCATCGACGAGCCGACATCCACCGCGTTCGTGCACGAGGTCGTGCTCGAACAACTCGAGCGACGCGTCGTGCGCGCCGATCACCGCGAGGACCACCTGCGTATCGCCCGTCAGCTCGAGCGGCGCGGCGCCGATCCCGGCACGCTCGCGCGCCACCTCGAGCGCGCCGGCGAGACGCTTCGCGCCGCGGACGCGTACGTCACGGCAGCCCTCGCCTCGAACGCCGAGGATCCCGCCGGCGCCAGCCAGAAGCTAAATCGCGCCATCGATCTCGTCGGCAAGCTCCCCGCCTCCGCGGAGCAGAGCCGCATCCTGCTCGCCGCCTCGGCCGAGGTCGTTCGCGCGCGTTGCCTGCTCGGAGGCACCGAGGAGCTGCTCAAGCTCGTCGAGCGTTGCGACGCGGACACGCCCGAAGCCTCGGCTCTCCTCGGCGCCGCGCTCGCCCGCGTGCACTACGCCCGCGGTGATCTCGACATGGCCCTGAAACACGCCGCGCGATCGATCACGGCCGCCGGCAAGGACCCCGCGCTCGAACGTCACCGCTCCGCCGCGGCGAACGTCATCGGCCGTGTTCACCTCGCCGCAGGTCGCGCCGAGGACGCAGCACGATCCCTCGCCGCGGGCTGTTCCATCGCCGAACGAGCGGACGACCTCGCCGAGCTCTGCCACTCGCGGGGCCTCTACGGCGTGGCGCTCGGCTTGACCGGTGATCTCGAAGGCGCCGAGCGCGAGATCCAGGCCGCCGCCGATCTGGCCGATCGCCTGGCCGATCCTGCGCGGCTGCTCGGCGCGTGGCATGCGTGCGCGCTCTTCGCGGAGGTGCGGTACGACTGGGATCTCGGCGTGAGCTCGACGGCGCAGCTCCTCGCGTACGCCGAGGAACACAAGCTCGGCGGACACTACCTCTACGCAGGCACGCTCTTCGCGGGCCGGCACCAGTTCCACGTCGGGCACGTCCATCGCGCCCGGATGCTCGTCACCAACGCGCTGAACCTCGCGCGTATCGTGGGCACGAACCTCGGCCGCGCCCTCGGACAAGCTTTCCTCGGCGACGTGAACCTCGTCGAGGGTCGACTCGACGAGGCCCTCGCCGCGTACGAGCGTGCCATCGAGCAGGGCTCGGGCCCGAACGGCGACGAGCTTGCCGTGTGCCTCGGCCTCGTCGGCCGCATGCACGCGGCGGCCCTTCTTCGTGGCGATCCGCTGGAGATTCGTCGCCTCGGTGAAGAGGCGACATCACGCATCGTGCTCTCGGGCCAGCGCGCGGTGCTCCTCGGCGCATTCGAACGATGGGCCGAGTCACTCGCCGAGGTGAAGCTCGGGGACGAGGCGGCCGCCGTGCGCGCCCGACACGAAGCCCTCGCCAGCTCCCTCGGCGCGGCGGGCGGCACCTTCTGGCCGCGGATCCCGGACCTCGAAGCGCGCGCGGCGGGCATGCGGGCGCGTGACTACTGGCGCAGCCGGCAGGGCCGTGGCCGGAGCTCGGGCGAGTGGGTCTTGCCCATGCAACCGGTGTCCCCTGCGCGGCTTTTGACGACACGCGGAGCGCTGAAACACGCCGCCGCCGTGGAATCGACGGCGCAGCTCATGCCGAGCCGAACCATGCTCGCGCCGCGGTCGGTCGGCCTGGACCCTACGGTCCCGCGCACGGGCCTCCTCGAAGCGCTCGCGACCGTGGAAGGGTTCATCCCGGCGCTCTTCGAGGAAGAAGCGGGAACCTAGCTCCGACGCATTCCATTGCCGCTACCGCTCTTTCCGTATAGGCAAGAGGCATGATCAAAGCCCACGGATACGCCGCGCAAAACGCACAAACGCCCCTCGCGCCGTTCACGTTCGACCGGAGAGACCCCGGCGAGCACGACGTCGCCATCAAGATCGACTATTGCGGAATTTGCCATTCCGACATTCACCAGGCACGGGGCGAGTGGGGCAACTCCATTTATCCGATGGTGCCGGGCCACGAGATCGTCGGCCGCGTGACCGGTATCGGGAAAGGCGTCACCAAGTTCCGTGAGGGGGATCTGGTCGGCGTCGGTTGTTTCGTCGATTCGTGCCGCGCGTGCGGGAACTGCAAGGAAGGGCTCGAGCAGTATTGCTCGGGTGGCCTCGCTCTCACGTACAACGGCATGGAGCGGGACGGCAAAACACCGACGTTCGGCGGGTACTCCGACGTCATCGTGACCGATGAGAATTACGTCTTGCGCGTGCCGGCGAACCTCACGCTCGACGCGGTGGCGCCCCTCCTCTGCGCAGGAATCACGACCTATTCGCCGCTGAAGCACTGGAAGGTGGGCAAAGGGCACAAGATCGGCGTGGTCGGACTCGGCGGCCTCGGCCATATGGGGGTGAAGTTTGCCGCGGCCTTCGGCGCCGAGGTCACCGTGATCAGCACGTCGGCGCGGAAAGAGGCCGACGCGCGCAGGCTCGGGGCGCACCATTTCCTCGTGAGCACCGAGCCGGCCGCATTCGCCGCGGCGCGGTCGTCTTTCGATTTCATCCTCGACACCGTGCCGGCCCCGCACGACGTCAATGCGCTCCTCGGCCTCCTCCGGCGCGACGGCACGCTCGTCCTGGTGGGTGCGCCGGAAAAACCCATCGAAGTCGGGGCTTTCACCCTCCTCATGGGTCGGCGGAGCTTCGCGGGCTCGGGCATCGGCGGCATCAAAGAGACGCAGGAGATGCTCGATTATTGCGGGCAGAACGGGATCACGTCCGACGTCGTGGTGATCCCGATCCAGCAGGTCAACGAGGCGTACACGCGGACCGTGAAGGGCGACGTGCGTTACCGCTTCGTGATCGACATGAAGAGCCTCGCTCCTTGATCGTCAGGCGAACGCGTCCCTGATCACGATCGTCTCGTCCCGCCTCGGCCCCACCGACACCAGAAACACCGGCACGCCCACCTCGGCCTCGAGGTAACGCACGTACTCCTGCGCCGCCTGGGGCAAGTCCGCCATCGTCCGCGCATGCGAGAGCGTCTCGCGCCATCCCGGCCGCTTCTCGTACACGGGCTTCGCCACGCCCACGCGCCGGATCGGAAGCTCCGTCGTGCGTCCTTCCGGCGTGTCGTACGCGACGCACACCTCGATCGTGTCGAGCCCACTCAGGACATCGAGCTTCGTCACGGCGAGGCCATCGAGCCCGTTCACCCGCGCCGCGTACCGCAGCGCCGGCAGATCGATCCACCCCGTGCGCCTCGGCCTTCCCGTCACCGAGCCGAACTCGCCTCCCGCGACCCGCAGACGATCGCCGATCTCGCCCGACAGCTCCGTCGGAAACGGCCCCTCGCCCACGCGCGTCGCGTACCCCTTCGTGATCCCGAGGACCCGCTTGATCCGCGTCGGCCCCACGCCCGCGCCGACACACGCGCCGCCCGCCACCGCCGTTGACGACGTCACGAACGGGTACGTCCCGTGATCGAGGTCGAGCAAGGTCCCCTGCGCTCCCTCGAACATCACCCGCTCACGCCGCTTGATCGCTTCATCCACGAGCGCCGCCGTGTCCGCGATGAGCGGCACGATCCGCGGCGCGAGCGCCCGCAGCTCCGCCATCATCGCCGCGACGTCCGGCATCTCGCCCCCGAGCTCGCGCACGACCGGCCCCCACGCGTGGTTTGCTCGCGTGAGCTTCTGCTCGAGGTCGTCCATGTCCGCGAGGTCGCCGATGCGGATCCCGCGCCGCGCCGCTTTGTCCTCGTAACACGGCCCGATCCCGCGCTTCGTCGTCCCGATCTT
>JANMGF010001122.1:0-3646 GCA_031374535.1 Polyangium sp. (in: bacteria) | reverse complement strand
ACGGGTTCGAATACAACGGCGTGTCTTTCGACGAGAAACGCGTCCACGTCTTCGCGGGCCTCTGCGCCGTCGACACGCGCGAGCACGTCGCCCAGATGATGGCCGCGCTCGCGTCCGCGGGCATTCACACGACCCGCATGGGCGCCTACAAGCCACGCACGAGCCCCTACGATTTCCAGGGCCTCGGCAAATCGTGTTTGCCCTGGGTCTTCGAGCTCGCGGGCAAACACGGCATCCGGGTGATCGCCATGGAGGTCACCGATGCCCGCCAGATCGACGAGATCAACGCGGCGCTCGCCTCTGCGGGCGATCCGACCGGGGTCATGCTCCAGATCGGCACGCGCAACACGCAGAACTTCGAGCTCCTGAAGCAGGTGGGGCAGCAGCGACGTTTCCCGGTGCTCTTCAAGCGTGGCATGGGCATCTCGCTCGAGGAGTCGCTCAACGCGTGTGAATACGTGGCGAGCGAGGGCAACCCGAACATCGTCTTTTGCTTGCGTGGCGTGAAGACACACCTCGGCGATCCCCACCGAAACCTCGTGGACTTCTCGCACGTGCCCGTCCTGCGGCGGCAGACGCGCCTGCCCGTGTGTATCGATCCGTCGCACTCGGTGGGCCGCATGGATGCCGCGCCCGACGGGCTCCCCGATATCTTCCACGTCGTGGGGCAGGGGATCATCGCGGGCGCCTCCATGGTGCTCGTCGATTTCCACCCGAGGCCCGACGAGGCCCTCTGCGACGGCCCCCAGGCGCTCGATCTCTCGGCGCTGCCGCGTTTCGCCCGGTATGTCGCGTCGGTGCGGCACGCGTACGAGGGGCTCGTCCGGGATCTCGGTTGATCGAGGCCCGAGGCGCCGTGGAAGGGATCGACGTCGCCTTTCTGGGTCCCTCGGGCACGTTCAGCGAGGAGGCCGCCCTGCGCCATTTCGGCGACGCGGCGCGGGCCATGTTCTGCACCTCGATCGACGACGTCTTCGACGTGGTGGAGGCGCGCGCGGCCGCGTTTGGCGTCGTGTCCGTGGAGAACTCGCTCGAAGGGGCGATCGGACAAACCCTCGACCGGCTCGTCGCGTCCCCCTCGCGGATCTCGGGCGAGATCGCGCTGCCCATCCGGCAGCACCTCCTCCGGCGCGAGGGCGGGATCGAAGGCATCGAGCGCGTCTACGGGCACGCGCAATCCCTCGCCCAGTGCCAGCATTTCCTGCGGATTTCCTTGCCCCAAGCCGAACGCGTCGCCGTCTCCAGCAACGCGGAGGCGGCGCGTCTCGCGGCGCGGGAAGGCTCGGCGGCGGCCCTCGCGGGCAGGCGCGCGGCGGCGATCCACGCGCTCCTGGTCCTCGCGGAGGGCGTCGAGGACGATCCCAGCAACACCACACGGTTCCTCGTGATCGGCGAGGCATGCGCAAAGCCTTCGGGGAACGACAAGACCTCGCTCGTCATGTCCTCGCCGAACCGCCCCGGCTCGATGCTCGCGCTCCTCCGGCCCCTCGCGCGTCACGGGGTCAGCATGACCAAGCTCGAATCACGCCCGTCGCGGCGCGGGCTCTGGGACTACTTGTTTTTCGTCGACGTCGAGGGACACGCGGAGGACGTGCCCGTCCGGAAGGCCCTCGCCCTGCTCGAAGCGCGCGCAGGGTTCTTGAAGGTGCTCGGATCGTACCCGATGGCGAGGCCCTGATCGTCCGGACCGCCCGCGTCGGCCCACCTAGAACCTCGCCATGACGACGGCTCCTCGCGTACCATGGAAAGCATGGAAAACGCGCAGGGCGAATCGAGCCGGGGATCCAGGTCGAAATTCGCAAAAACGTTCGGTCTTCTCGCGTGCTGGGTCGCAGCCGGAGGGAACGCCTCGTGTGTGGCGCCGGACGAGGTGGAGACGTCGATCGACACGGCGACGTTCGGCTATACGGTCCCGGCGAAAGGGACGGCCACGACGCTCGACGTCGCCGGCTGGAACCTCGAGTGGTTCGGCGATCCGAGCCGCGGCCCTTCGAACGACACGCTCCAGCGGCAAAACGCCTACGACGTCCTCAGCGGCGCGGACATCGACCTCTGGGGGCTCCAGGAGATCGTCAGCGCGGCGCAGTTCAATACGATGAAGTCGCAGCTCGCCGGGTATGCGGGGTTCTTGTCGAACGACCCGATCGTGACGGGCGGATCCTCGTCTTACACCTCCTCCGAGCAGAAGCTCGGTTTCCTCTACAAAACCTCGGTCGCTTCGGTGCAGAGCGCGCGCGTCATTCTCACCGCCTACGACTACGACTTCGCCGGCAGGCCCCCGCTCGAGGTCAAGCTCTCGGTCACGCTGAACGGACAGGCCGACAACGTGGTCGTCATCGTCCTCCACATGAAGGCGATCTCGGACTCGTCGAGCCACCAGCGCCGGCTCAACGCATCGAACGCGCTGAAATCGTACCTCGACACGACATACCCGACACAAAAAGTATTCGTCGTCGGTGATTTCAACGACGACCTCGACACGTCCATCACGTCGGGCAAGCCCACGCCCTACGCGAATTTCCTGGCCGACGCGGCCGATTACCAGTTCCCCACGAAGGTCCTGACGGACGCGGGGATCTCGTCGACGGCGAGCGGCGGCGCGACCCTCGATCACCACCTCGTCACGAACGAGCTCGCCCTCTCCCTCGTCCCCGGCTCCACCGAGGTTTACCGGGTCGACAACTACATCCCGAGTTACGCCTCGACCACGAGCGACCATTTCCCGATCGTCAGTCGTTACACGTGGGGTGGCGCGCCCGCGCAGGTCCTCCTCAACGAGATCTGCGCAAACGAGCCCGGGAGCGCCGTAGCCGGCGAATTCGTGGAGCTCGTCAACATCGGCGGCTCGCCCGCCGCCCTCGACGGCTGGACACTCTCGGACGCCTCCTCGATGCGGCACACCTTCGCAGCCGGCACGACGCTCGGGCCAGGCAAGAGCCTCGTCATCTTCAGCACCGCCGCAGGGATCCCCGCAGGGACCCCGAATGCGCTCGCGAGCTCGACGAGTAACCTCGGGCTGGCGAATGGCGGCGACGCGGTTTACCTGCGGGACGCGATGGGCACGACGAAGGACTCGTTCAGTTATCCCGCGTCGCTTGCCGGCACGGACGGGGTCTCCATGAACCGCAGCCCCGATGCAGCATCGAATGCCACGTTCGTATTGCACACGGTCCTCGCAGCCAGCGCGAGCTCGCCGGGGACGCGGGCGAATGGGTTGGCTTTCTGAGAAGGTATTCGATAGCGTCGCGCCGCGCCGGGGCGCTGCCCCGGACCCCGCGGGGGGCTGTCCGCCCCCTCGACCCCGGACCAGGGCAGGCCCTGGACCAAGGGTTGAAAAACTGCGCGGTGCGCAGTTTTTCAAACAGGCCGACGAAGAGGCCGCGTAGCCAGCCGAACCCTCAGCGCGGCGGTCTTGACCTTGGGCGGAGTCGCCCGCCGGTCTTGCCACCGGCTGTTCGATGAACTGCGCGTTGCGCAGTTCATCGAGCTTGGGTCCAGCCCCTGGCCTGAGCATTGGTTCCATCTCCGATCGGTAGATTTCTGCCTCTGACGACATTTACAGGGTGAGATGTTGGATGCAGAGGCTGGTACGTCGGCGGATGCGTGGGCGGCGGAGGAGTTTGGGCATGCGGACCTTGGAGACAGG